>CAYHED010000006.1:0-20485 GCA_964355615.1 uncultured bacterium | reverse complement strand
GGGAGCCGTCTTTATCCTTTACGGGTTGCTCTATTTCTTTGCCCTCATCCTCGCCCTCTTTTCTTGGGGATATATTTTAGTCGCGCTCATTTTAGCGACGATTCGGATGTTTGCTGGGAAGAAATCCAAAACTCTTGAAGAGTTTGAGCCCGAACCCGATGACACTGAGTCCGAATAATGGAAATAGTCTCCTTTCTCATCATGGCCCTGGGGGTTATGGGGCTTTGGATTTGGATGCAAAGAAAGGTCCAGCTCGCCCAAAAAGAGGTCCAAGAAGGGACCCGATCGCTCCTTGCCCCTCTGGCCGATACACTGAAACGGCTCGATGACCACCAAAGAGATCTCGAACGGCGCCGCGAAGGAGCTTACGCCTCTCTCTCCAAGCAGATCGAAGGGCTCGCCCAGTCCGAAGTGGCCCTCCAAAAAGAGACCTCCCATTTAGTCCAAGCCCTCCGCTCTCCCCAAGTGCGCGGCTCGTGGGGCCAAGTACACTTGCGCAGAGTTGTTGAGTTGGCCGGCCTCGTGAACCAATGCGACTTTTACGAACAACAGACCCTGGATACGGGGGGAAAGTTCCTCCGCCCCGACCTCATCGTCCGGCTGCCAGGACAAAGGCACATCGCTGTCGATGCAAAAGTCCCTTTGGAGGCCTACCTCGATGCAGCAGAGCTCTCCGATGATCTTTTCCGCAAGAAAAAGCTCCAAGATCACGCGCTCTCCATCCGGAGACATATCAAAGATCTCTCCAGCAAAGAATACTGGAGAGGGTTGGAGCCCGCCCCCGAATATGTGATCCTCTTTTTGCCCGCGGAAGCCTTCTTTAGCGCCGCCCTCCAAGCCGACCCCACCCTGATCGAAGTGGGTGCAGACCAAAACATCATCATTGCCACTCCTACCACGTTGATTGCCATCCTCCGCGCGATTGCCCACGGCTGGAAGCAAGAGAGCTTCTCCAAAAGTGCTCAGGAAATTGCCCGCCTCGGACAAGAGCTCTACGAACGGCTCGGCGTCGTCTGCGAGTACTGGAATAAGGTGGGTAAAGAACTCAGCGGCGCAGTCGAGGCCTATAATCAGAGCGTTGCGTCGCTCGAATCGCGCGTCTTTGTCACTGCCCGCAAGCTCAAAGAGACCGGCGGACTGGTGAAGGAGATTCCCGTCCCCGAACAGGTCGCCAAACTCGTCCGAGAACGCTCTTAGCTGCGCAGCAAGAATCGGCCATTATCTTGAGCTTGCAGCAATTTGGAGACCACGCCCGCTCGGGAGTATCTCTCCATTCCTGATAATCGGACGTATGCGCTCACGTTCCCGCTCTTCCACCCAGAGATCGTAATTTGTCTGTAGGTTGGTCCACAGTTGGGGAGAAGTATCAAAAGCCTCTCCTAAAGAAAGCGCGATTGCCGGAGTGACGCTGGCATCGCCCGACCTGATTTTAAATAGTGTGTTCCTGGAGATCTTGAGTCTCTCTGCAAGCTTTTGCAAACTCAGGTGCAAGGGCTTGATGTAAAGCTCATCGAGGATCTCCCCTGGGTGGGAAGGTTTTCTTTTCTTTGCCATATTCTTCTCTCAATGGTAATCGATTAAATCGACATCAAAGGCATCCCCGTCTTTGAACCTATCCGTTTGGCATGAGCGGCTTGAATTTTGGACTTGCTCCCCGTCTTGAAGAAGCCTCTCAGTCCTTTATGCTTAAACGTTTTAATCGGCACGACGCACTCTTGCAACACACACATATTGTAATCCGCTCGAATGCATTCTGTCAATTGAGAGCTCGAGAGCAGTCGCCCTAAGAGTTTTACAAAAAACAAAGCAGCAAGTAACGATGGAAACGATAGAACGATATAACGATGCGGGGAAGCCCCGCACCCCCAAATAAAAAGGAGTCCAGAGGACGTCAGTCTTCTGGCCGACGGAGTCTGGGGCGCGGGGCTTCTCCCGCATCCTGTACCTCCTTATTAAGCCCTATCAGACGGCTTTCGCTTGAGGAGCTTGGTCGCAACCAGGGAAAGCGTCAATAAGAATCTGTTTGAACCGGGTATTCGCGGCTTGAAGGTTTTCCTCGGTTGGGTCATTAAATCCTGCAACTCGGGATGGACAGCGTTCTACATAGAAGTCGCCAATCTCAGAAACGTAGGCGTATACTTCATGAGCCTGTGCAAGAACATCGGGCCGCCATTTATGAATCCAGGAAGTAAATAGGTGAGTCCTTTTTTGGTGGTGAGCCGTAGAATGGGAAGGAAGTAGCTTGTTCAATATCTTGACTTTTGATTGGGGAGTGAGCTGTCCTTCGTATTTTGCAACTAAAGGTTCGATGAAAGCCCATTCATCAAAACGCAGGGTACTGGAGATAAATTCGCCGATTTTATCGGGTTGAAGTTGTGCAGACCTAAGTAATCTATTCAAGACATCAAAATGAACCTCACGGTAATTTTCAGATATTCTGTGATTGTAGAGTTCATACCCAACTGCCCCGTAATAGTCTTGAAGTTCTTTTAAAGAGGGCCTTGTGCTTTTCGCAACAAGCGCATTCCTGAGTGCTTCTGTTTAGAACGCCCGTTTCCTTAGGTTCGCCTTGACCATTGTATTGAGGGCATGAATATTCAAGGAGAATGGTGTTTATATCATAGAAGGGGACTTCTCTTGGGAGAATCCCAATCACTCGTTCTGCCAGAGCTACTTTGCCTATTTGTAGACGATATTCAATAGTCGCAGCCGCAGAAGACAAGTCATCCGCGCCTAAGACTCTTCCATGAGCTGTCCAAAAGTCCAAAATATCGTTGGCGTTTAGTGCACGAGCATCACTATTTCCAAACCGGGGGCCTTTTAGAGCATTTACCAAATTTTTAGCACTCCAATCGTCCCGATGATTCAAGACTTTTCTAAACACCTCATTGCTTGAGCAAAAAGCGGCTTGTCTTAATATCCTGTCAGCTCTGTCTGGGTCATTCAGGGGATTGTTCCCTAAACATAAGTGGACGACTTCCGCGTTGTTTAGGCAAACGGCTCTCATTAGATCGTCAGTGAACCCGTTGAGAATAAAGCCAATTAGCTCGCCTAATGCCCTCAAGTTTCCAAGTATTGGGATGGCGGCAAAGAAATAATCAGAATTGTTTTTGCTGAGCACATGAATTTTGATGCTTGTTTTTAGACCAGGAGCAACGGGGTTTAGGGTATCAACTCTATTAGCCGATTTATACATTGCTTGAGCAGCATTGCTGACAGTACTTACGATGGGAATACAGTTGAGAACAGCATCCGCACTCTTAACAATTTTCTCAAAACCAACCATAACATCCTCCTAAAATAGCCATGTTTGAGGATGAAGCATATCTCAAGAGAATATTAAAAACAAATCAATATTTCGGCTTGGGGGCGAAAAGAGCGACGAGGGCGGTGATGAGGGAGAGCCCCGAGGCGAGGAGCATGGCCGATTGGAAGTCGCCGGAGCTCTCCACGAGGCGCCCCGTGAGGGCCGATGAGATCGTTCCGCCGATGGAGGAAAAGCAGGTGATGATCCCTTGTGCTGTGGCGGCGTTTTTAGGGAATAGGTCGACGTTGAGGGCGTAGATCGGCGCGTTGAAGAAGAAGGCGCTTGCGAGGGCAAGTGAGAGGAAGAGGAGAGCGGGCACGAGGCTGGTTGTGAGGGTGAGGCAATAGAAACAGAGGGAAGCGCCGAGGAGTCCTCCGATCATTGGGTAGGCGCGGGATATGCGGAGGGAGTGGGTCTTTTTATAGAGGTAGTCGGAGATCCAGCCGCCGGCAAGGAGGGAAATTCCACTGAGAATCCAGGGGAAAATGACTAGATAGCCAGTCTCTTTGAGAGATACTCCGTGCATTTTTTGTAGGTAGCCGGGGACCCAAACAAGGCCAAAGAAGAGGAGGTATCCGAAGGTGAAGTAAATGAGGCAGCTTAAGCGAAAGGGGGAGGAGGAAAAGAGGGGGCGCCAGTGGATCTTTTCTTTCGGGTCGAAGGGGGTGTCGGCGGAACTGAGATGGGGGTTGTGTTTCCCTCGAAAACTCAGGTGCCAGACGATGACCCAGACCAAGCTCAAGATGCCGAGGACGACGAACATCGCTCGCCAGCCGAATGTGGCGATGAGCGATGTCAGGAAGGGGCCTCCGATGACCGATGCCATGGGGACTCCGAGCAAACTGAGAGCAAGGGAGCGACTTCTCCACCTAGGTTCAAGCCAGTCGCCAATGGTTTTGAGAAGGGCGGGGAAGTGGGACCCTTCTGCGATTCCTAAGAGGAGGAGGAGGGCGAAGAGGAGATAGGCGTGGGTCACGAAGCTGATGGAAATGACGATCAGGGACCAAACGGCTGCGGCGAGGGTCCAGATTCGAATCGAGCCGAATTTATCGACGAGGACTCCGCTGGGCAGGGTCGTGAGGAAGTAGCCGATGGTAAAGCCGGAGGCGATAAACCCGAACTGAGCATCGGTGAGCTGCAGGTCGCCCTCAACAGGCAAGATGGCATAGGAGAGGGCGATTCGATTGAGATAGTTGACGATCGTTATATAGAAAACGAGCGCGACAATCACTGGACAGCGAAGACAAAGTAAGCAGGGAAGGCGAAGTTGTGATTTGGCCTTGGGGCTGCGGTCACTGAAACGCTCTGTCCTTCATACTTCTTCAGATCGACTTGGGTACTGTAGAGGTAGGCGACAGGAACGCCGTTTTTGCGGAGCATGTAGTCACCTGGCTTATCCACTACTTCATAAGTATAGCGCTCTAAGGTGCCGCTCAAAGTGGTCGCATTGGCCTTTTCTTCCAAATAAAAATCTTCTGCTTTCTTGCCGGAGTGGAAAGCGGTCCAGCTCACATAGAGAGCCTCTTCGATCGCATCCCAGGTCGCGTTGGATCCCTCTTTTTTCAGAGCCCTTTTGGTCCAAAGTTCCGGATCGACCTTATCTGTTAGAAGCTCTTTTTTCTCCGCTTGGTGTCTGGCGAGGAGCTCTTCTTTTACATGAGAGGTGAGCTCGGCTTTTGATTCCAAGTAGGCGATTTTCTTATTGAGAAAAGTCTCTTTGAGCAAGGCAAGTCCCTCTTTGGCTTGAGAAACCGCTTCGGGGAAGTCCGCAAAGCTGCGCAGCACGGTTTGGAACTGATCAAACACCGGCTCAGGGTTCATTTGCTCGTAATTTTTTTTACACTCGGCCTCCGCATTCAGGTAAGCGCTCGAGAGGAGCTCTTCTAACTGCGATTTTCTCTTTTCCATCGTAGCGAGGAAGTCGGGGCCCCCTGCAAGAGTGACGTATTCTTTCGCCACGTAAAAAACGGTCCCTTTAGGAGCCGGGATTTCTAGCCATTTGTGATTGAGAGCGCACGGCTTTTCTTCGACTTTATCGCCCGCTTTGAGCTGTCCGATGATCGGAGCATCAGGGTGGGGTTCGAGGCGGACATTGACCTTATTTGCCTCGACTACGCCATCGAGGACGTAGCTGCGGAAAACGTAGGCTTTAGATCCCTTCATCGGTTCGATTGCATAAAAGTCATTGGACTCCCCAGTGACGAGCAAGAGTTCGTTTTTAGCCATTTGGCGAATGATGTGAGACTCTACGTCGGGCTTAACGCGTATGCGCACCTTATTGGCGACGACTTTCCCCGTAAACGGCTTGAATACTTCCGCTTTTTTCTGCTGCGCAGGGGCGGTTTTTACTGGAGCGGCTTGCGGCGCTGCAGCGAGAAGGACAAGGCAAGTAACCCACAACATAAAGACACTCCAATCGGTATATTATCCAATATTAGAGAAAAGAGTTTTTTTAGGCTACACAGAATCTTTGGGAGCCATTTCGGCTATACCCAAACAAGTTGAAGAGTTGGGAATTTGGCAAGGAGGGTCCCAACTCTTCAAGTTGTTTGGGTATACAGTGGGAACGGCCTCTATTAACAAAGGTTCTAGGTTTTTTACATTGAATCAGTTAAAATCACATCCATTTCGGAGGAGGGTTGCTCAACTCTAGGCAGTGCAGGCGAAAATGCCACGGCCAGAGAGGCAGTCAATATTTAAATGGAGGTTCCTATGTTAAAAAATAGACGAGCATTGCTTATTCCACTCGTTCTGATGGCCGGTTGCGCCAGCTATGAAGCAGCGACGTTACAACCATTGCACATAGCAATGGCTGAACAGTGTACTCAAGCGAATGTGTTGGTTTCAGCGACGTTACATCCATTGCAGGTAGCAATGACTGAACAGTTGACCCAAGCGAATGTGTTGGTTTCTTGGAAGATTTTTGATCAACGGGATGCAGAAACATATCTTGGCAGAGACACAATCGCGGAGGGGTATGTTCCACTTCAAATCACGGTGATAAATCAGTCTGGAGACCCGATTTATCTGAGCGCGAATAATTTCAGCGTTCCTTTGGCATCTGCGAATGAAGTAGCGAATAAGGTACACACATCGACGGCGGGGAGAGTCGTTGGATGGGGGATTCCTGGACTCCTCTTATGGCCTCTCTTGATCCCTGCGGTTTATGATGGGATCTCTTCGAGTGAGGCGAATCAGGCGCTAGATGCAGATTACCTCGCAAAGACGATCACACAGCATACCATTCACCCCCAATCCAATTTCAATGGAGTTGTGTTCATTCCGAGAAATCTGGCCAATCAGCCTATCACCATGTTCTTGGTCAATCAGAAAACCGGTGAACAATTATCCTATAGTTTGCTGGAAAACGCAAACCGATAAGCATCGAAAAAACCTCCGCTAAAAGAGGCGGAGGTTTATGGCTGCGCCTGTTGGTATGGGTTAAAAACGGAAGCAATTTTATACCGGGAGTGATTCAAAAATTAGGAGCTGCCAAGGAGGCGCCCTGATTTTGGGTCAGGCGAAGCCGGTGCTTAAAGAAGCGGAGGCCCAAAGGGTTGGGCGATGCAAGCAGATCCCAAAAGCAGTGGCTGCCCGACGTCGGCAGCTCCAATTTTTGAATCACGAGCGGTATACTGGGTTTGGGACGATTCGGCAATGCTAAGATTCCGAACAAGATCTCTTGCTGGAGCTTCCGGTACTTTAGCGGGTCTGTCGTTTGCGTGTATGTCTGGATGGCGATTTCTGGGCCGAGGGGGTTCCAGTTCACGAGGTAAACGAAAGGGGGAAAGCCTTGATGGATCTCTGGGTGGGCCTCTAAATAAGCTTCGATTTCCGAGATCGTTCGGCGGGTCTCAACTACGTTCATGGGATCTAAAGTCAGTTTGATTTGAATCTGCTGATGGGTCATTCGGGAGAGATTATCGACGATGAGAGTGGAAAACACCATATTGGGGACAAAAATAAGGCTTTTGCAAGGGGTGCGGATCCGGGTGATGCGCCATCCTATGTGCTCTACGGTCCCCTCAATGGCTTGGGTGGGTGAGCGGACCTGGTCCCCCACTTGGAAGGGGTGGTCTAGAAAAATCATGAAGGCGCCAAAGACGTTGGCAAATAAGTCTTTTGCCGCAAACCCAATTGCGATCCCCCCCATTCCTCCAAAAGCGAGCAATCCGGAGAGCGGGATGTCCAACAGCTGAAGCAAGCAAATTCCCCCGATTGCAAAGAGGACAACTTTTAAAAATTGGGCGACTTGGGCAGCACTGTGGGCGTGCTGTTCGGCTGCACGCCGCTCAAAGCGACGGATGAACACAAAAGCCGCGCACAGAAAAAAAATGAGAATCCCACCTCTGTAGAAAAAATGAGCTTCCATTAGTCTCCTAAGAGTTGATTGGCCCAGTCTTTGACCAACTTTGTGTCTACAGAAAGGCCGCGCTTCATAACGGCTTTCATCACGAGTCCAAACTCTTTTTTCGTTTTGGCACCCGATTCGGCAATCGCCTCGATGACGACTTTTTCTGTCTCTTCAGAAGAGAGGGTTTTGGGTAAAAACTCCTGGACCACCAAAATCTCCCCTTTTAGCCGCTCCACAATTTCAGGGCGATTGGCCGTCAAGGCTATATCTAGGGCCTCTTGAAGATTGCCGTAGTAAGTTTTAAATAATTTTACAACCTCTGTGTCGGGAAGGGTGGCCCGCGCATCGACAGCCAATATTTTTGATTTGAGCATGCGCAAGGTATCGAGCCTCAGAGAGCTTCGGCTCCTGATAGCTTCTTTGATCCCATTATTGATTTGTTCAATTAGTGTCATATATACCGCTCGTGATTCAAAAATTGGGGTCTGCCGGCGTCGGGCAGCCACTGCTTTTGGGATCCGCTTGCATCGCCCAACCCTTTGTGGGTTGGGCTTCTTTAAGCGCCGGCTTCGCCTGACCCAAAATCAGGGCGCCTCCTTGGCATACCCCAATTTTTGGATCACTCCCGGTATAACTCCCTGATTTTGGGCCTTATGATATCAGATTGCCGCTTTAAGCACAGGGTGCTGTTAAATATCCCGCTGGAATCGGGGGGCGCGGCCGAATAGTGCATGCCATCTGATTGCGCAAAAACTGTGCGATCTCTGTGCTCTCATCCTGGATGGCCCACTCGAGGGGGGTGTACCCATTCAGGTGGTCTCGACTCAGAAGATTCGTCGGGTTGAGTGAAAGTACTCGCTCCACGATTGTGAGGTTGCCCGTTCTGACAGCGAGGTGAAGAGAGGAGGTTCCTACTCTGTACCAAAAATAAGTTAAGAGGCTAAGCGCCGCTGGCGCTGTGAGAGAGGGGAGAACATACGCACTGCCCACAAAGACGAAAGTGGGCAGGGCGACCCGAGATACTGCGCGGCAGAGGGTGGTCAGCAGTCGGTTCATCTAAGTATTCAACACAGCGCGAATGTGCTCGCAATTTTTTTGGCCGCAGGTACAGCCCAGGGGCTCTCCCAAAAAGACATTGTAGTGTTCATTTTGGTCGAGTGGGTTGGTGATAGAATAGAGCTTATCCCCGCTCTGCTCAATGTCCCAGTCGCGGAAGTGGAGGTCCTCTTCATTCACCTCTTCTTCCTCTAAAGAAAAAAAGGCGCGGACAACTTGGCAGTAGGGGCAATTGCAGTGCGGCTCCGCTTTGGGAAGGACGCTGGCGTCATCAAGACCCATCGCCTTGGCCATTTCCCCTACTTTTTGGAGCATTTCGGGAGGGAGGGGGGGTAAATTGGCCTGTTCGGGGTTGTGTTGGAGGGCCGATGTGAGGGAACCTATGTCCGGACGTAAGAGGACGTTTGAGTCTTGGACCCCGCCATAGCGGGTGTGTGCCTCAAAGACAGCGTCGAGATAGCCCTGTTCGAGGTTTGGCACCTCTACCTCGGTCCCATTTTGAAGGGTGACGACCAAGGTCGAGCCGCTCTCTATGCGCAAAGCGGCGATGTTGTTCCAGGTGGTTGATAGATAAGGAGGAATGCTTAGGATAGTGGGTGTGATTTTCATAGAATTCTCCTTCAATTCAACTCTCATTGTACCTCGACTGGATCCCTTTTGTCAAGGAATTTAGCAGTCTCGCGGCATAACTGCTTAAATATGTCTTAAGTATCTAGTGGTGAATTGCTTATAAATAATGCTTGCGTGGAGTAGGCTGAAAATCTATAAGGTGAATTTTTAGGAGGAGCGCAATAAAGACCTAAGTTTTCTAGAAATAATCCAATTAGAGGTGTTTAATGATAGTGGCCCCAAAGCCAAACCCAACGAACTCAGCGAGTGTGAAAGTGACCCGAAAAACTTTTGTCATTGATACGAATGTCCTAGTCCATGACCCATCTGCGATTAAGAAATTCAAAGATAACGATGTGGTGATTCCCTTATCTGTTCTAGAAGAGCTTGATAGCTTGAAGCGCCATTCCGATGAGGTGGGGCGCAATGCGAGGGAAGTCATCCGTTATATCGACTCTCTGAAAATGAGAGAGACAGGGGATTTTCATAAAGGGGTTGAGATTCCAGAAGGGCCCCGTGTCCGGATTTTTTTAGAGGGCAAGCCCGATCGCGTTGCTGGATTTCCCTTATCGTTGGATCGAAACACCAATAAGTTTCTCCTCTCTGCCTTTATGTTAAAAGAGCGCAATGAAGCGGTTGTCATTGTGTCGAAAGATTTCGTCACTCGCGTCAAAGCAGAGGCGATGGATTTAGAGTCTGAGGATTATGAAAACCTCAAGACCTCCTATGAAGAGATGTATCGGGGTCTCCGCAAATTGGAAGTGCAAAAGCGAGATATCGACCTTTTTTACAAAGATGGAACGCTTCCCTTGCCCGAGACTGGATTTAGACCCAATGAGTATGCTCTTTTGGTCTCTCCCGAAAACTCTTCCGCTGTGTGCAAATACAATGAGAAGACAAAAAGGCTCGAGCCACTTCTCCCGATCCAGAGAGATATTTGGGGCATTCAGCCCCTCAACGTGGAGCAGCGCTGCGCCATCGATCTTCTCTTGCGAGACGACATCCACCTCATTTCTCTCATCGGCCAAGCCGGAACGGGCAAAACGCTCCTCGCTCTAGCTTGCGGGATGCGCAAGGTATTTGACGAGCCCACTTACTCGCGCATTTTGATTTCCAGACCCATTGTTCCCCTCGGCAAAGATATCGGATATCTGCCCGGAACAAAGGAAGAAAAGCTCTACCACTGGATGCAGCCTATCTATGATAACCTAGAATTTCTCTGCTCGACTACAAGCGGAGAAGGGAATGGAGCTGCCAGCCTCGAGTTCATCATGCAAAGCAAGAAGATCGAGATGGAAGCTGTCACCTATATTCGGGGCCGCTCTTTGCCGAAGATGTATATGATCATCGACGAAGCGCAGAACCTGACACCTCATGAGGTGAAGACAGTGATCTCACGAGCGGGGAAAGGGACAAAAGTCATCTTGACCGGAGACCCCACGCAGATCGACAACCCCTATCTCGATAAAGATTCCAACGGACTGACCTATATTGTGAACAAGTTCAAAAATCACAAGATCTACGGTCATATGTTCCTGGATCGGACAGAGAGATCGGAACTCGCCGCTCTCGCCGCCGAGATTCTGTAGGTTCTATACTAGGGGTCGGCTTAGAGGGTGTCTACAAAGTGAGGTTCTGTCGATTTTTCGGTGCTTTTGAGCCGATTTTCGATTCAAATCTTGGGGGGCAATATCGATCAGGGTATATAGCCCCCCCAAGTTTGAATCGAAAAGCGGCTAAAATAATCCAAAAACTCGACGAACCTTCACTTCGTAGACACCCTCTTACGGCTGGCCCCATTCTGAAAATATGTAAGTAGCTTATATACAAAAGCATAAATATCTATTTGTTGACGTTTTATCCCTTTTTGGGTATAATCTCCTGTAAAAGGAGTGTGTCTTGTCTTAGCAGTTGAAGTGGGTTGGGACGAGCTACGAAGATCTGAATGGGTTCCCTAAAGAGGTCAGGAAGGCTAGTGGGTATGCACTGCATCTCGCTCAAATTGGAGAAAAATCCCCCAGTGCTGAGGTGTTGGGGGGAATGGGTAGTGCGAAAGTATTGGAGATCAAAGAAAATGCGGCGAGCGGAACATATCGGACGGTGTACTGTGTTGCGTTTAAGGAATGTATATATGTTTTACACGCCTTTCACAAAAAGTCAAAGTCAGGGATTGCAACAGACAAAAAAGATCTCGATCTGATAGATCAGAGATTAAAAGAGGCTAAGGCTTCTTACAAAGAATTAAAGAAGGGGAATAAGAATGAAGTCAAAAATAAGAGATAGTTCTGGTAACGTTTTTGCCGATTTGAACATCGAGAATCCTGGAGAGGCATTAGCAAAAGCTGAGGTTGCTGCGAAAATACATAAGATCATTAAGAAAAAGAAGTTAACTCAGGTTAAGGCCGCCGCTATACTGAAAATCAAACAGTCAAAATTGTCTCTTCTGTTGAGGGGGTATTTGACGAGTTTCTCTCTTGAAAGGCTTTTCCGGTTTCTTAACGATTTGGGGCAGGATGTTGTCATCTCGATTCGATTGTCACACAGGGTGCATGGACATACGAGGATTGGGGATTCTCCCTCTACTTCGAGGATTGCTGCGCTGAGCAAGTAACTGCTGGGAGTCGGTCCTCTTCATGCGATAAAAGTGGATGTGGTAACGGGGAGGCGCAAAGACGCAGAATCAGCTTTGCGTCTCCGCGTTAAATTCTTAAGAAGCCGCTTCAGTTTTCTTGACTTCTTCCCTTCGAGTGCGATAAAGGATGTAGAGATTGCTGCTCACAATCACAGCAGCTCCAACCAACATGTAGGCATCGGGAGATTTATGCCACCAGACGTAGTCGAGGGAGACCACCCAGAAAAAGGTCGAGTAGTCGATGGGCGCCAGCACGGAGGCCTGCGTAAAGCGGAGCGCCTGAGCAATCGCATATTGGCCCGCTGCGGTTATGACCCCGACGATTGCAAAGGCCCCCCAATGGTCCAGGGGCATGGCCTTCCAGCCGCCATTGATCGCGAGGATGAGGCCGGCGCAACACATCATCGCGATGTTTGGGTGGATCGCGATGGCCAAACTGTGTTCTGTGGCGGCGAGTCTGCGCATTAAAATCTTGTTGAGCGCGCCCAAAAACGTGCCCCCCAAAATCAGAAGAGACGCCATTTCAAAAAACCCCGATCCGGGGCGCATGGCAATCACCACGCCCAACATCCCCACGGCCACAGCGGCCCATCTCTCCCAGCTCACCCTCTCTCTCAAGATCCATGCGCTGAGCAAAATCATGAAGAAGGGCGACGTATAAGCGAGCGTGTAAATCACCGTCAGCGAAGTGAAGGAAAACGCCTGGATGAAAGTATAGGTATAGATCAGGCTGACGGCCAGCCGAATCATGTGGCTCAAAGGGTGCTGCGTCTTGAGCACATGCCTGACTCCCCCTTGAAAAAACATCGCCACCAAGAGAGGCATGAGACGGGTGAACGAGCGGAGGAACAGGGTTTGGGGCACGGAATAGGTGCTGAGCAGCTGCTTGATAAAGGCGTCGGAAATGGGATAGAGCGCCAGCCCCCCAATCATCAATAAGACCCCCAAGAGGGACTTGTTCTGGAGCTTGCGGTCTGTGGCGGCCGGAGTGGTCATCTATGCTACCTCGAATAAAAGGAGGAGCTTACCAGATACCCCCCATTTGTGGATAGCAAAGTTTTTAAGGACATTCTTTAAGTATCTAGTAATAAGTCTATTACAACTTTGTTTTATTACGATTGAATTGTATTATTATTTGTTATATAATATTTATATAGTTTATTTAATAACCATAATAAAAAAGAGGTGTTTATGTCGGTTACATTTGTTGATGCAGGGGAAAGGGAATGCGGTGTCTGTGCTGAGGTGAGACCTGTGCGAGGCCACACTGCCCTTAATTCGAGGGGAGTGGCTCTTGAGGGTTTGGTCGACCAAGTTTGTTCGACCTGTTTGGCTCAGCTAGTCAGATGTCCTTTTTGTAGAACGGACATTGAAGGGGCTGCCCGGCCTATCGTCGCGAGGGTGGGAGTAGTTGCCGCTGGTCAGGCGGAAGACCTTGTAGGGCCAAGACGTCATGCTGCATCTTTCCGTCGTCAGGAGTTCTACTAATTTCTCTTGAAACTACGCGCCGATTGTGTGCACAATCGGTGCGTCTATGTTATTTATTTCCGTATCCAATCCCAATGAGCTCTCTTTTCTTCCCTCTCATGTAGACGCAGTAGAGTGGCGTCTTGATCTTTTCCTTAAGCCCCATATTGACCAGTTACCCCCTTTTCCGGTGGTGTTGACTGTGCGAGGGAGCCAGCAGGAGCCGTTGATTGAGGAACTTCTTGCTCTAGGGCCCCCTTATTTTGACATAGAGCATCATCTCAGCCCCTCCTTCTTAAGGAGAGTGCTCACCAGCCACCCTAAAACCAAGTTCATCCTCTCGTATCACAATTTCCAAGAAGTGCCTGATCTAGAGGCCCTGTACGCCCAAATGAGTCAGTACCCCGCTTATACCTACAAAATCGCTGTAACGCCTCAGTCGACCAATGAGGCCCTTAAAGCGCTCCTCTTTGTCAAAAAGCACCCTTCTGTGAGTGTGATTTGTATGGGGGAGGGGTCGAGCTTTGCGAGGGTGTTGGGGAAGGTAGTGGGCAATCGGGTCAATTACGCTTGTTTGGGGGAGCCGGTAGCTCCTGGGCAACTTTCTCTGGGCGAGCTTGTCTCCATCTATCGGTATCCTCGCCTTAACCACGAAACGGCTCTCTACGGCTTGATTGGAGATCCGGTGGCGCAGAGCCGGGGGCACGTCTACCACAATAGGGTGTTTGAGGCCAATGGGCTCAATGCGGTGTACGTGAAGATGTGCGTCAAGGAACACGAACTGTCTGAGTTCCTCCCCTTAGCGAGGGAACTGGGGTTTCGGGGGTTGAGTGTGACGATGCCGCTCAAGGAGAAAATCGTCCCCCTGCACCCGGTCAATACGGTTGCCCTCCAAGAAGGGCAACTGCGTTGGACGAACACCGATGGAGCGGGAGCTTTAGATGCAGTGGAACGGCGTACCCCAGTTTTGGGGAAACGGGTCTTAGTCGTGGGGGCAGGGGGGACGGGGAAGGCGATTGCTTTTGAGGCGAAGCGGCGAGGGGCTGAGGTGTGGATTGTGAATCGGACGGAGGAGAAGGGGCGGGCTCTCGCTGCGGCTGTGGGGGGCTTTTATGGGGTACCCCCGATTTACGATGTGGTCATTCAGTGTGCTCCTCAGTCACTCCCCATCGAGCTGCGGCCGGGCGTTTTGGCGATGGATGTGGTGTATGTGCCGAGGGAGACCCCCTTTTTACAAAAAGCCCTATTGGCAGGGGCCGAGGTGATTTACGGGGAGGAGATGTTCCTCAATCAGGCGGCAGCCCAAACCCGCTTTTGGTCTATAGATATTTAATATCCACTCGACTATCTAGAGAATTATGAGTAGACAGTACCATGTAATTGGGGCTTGCTCTTGTTGGGGGGCTCAAGTGCGCGCTTGCGAGAGAGGGCCCGAAGATTTGGTGGAGGGGCTGGTCTTTGAGCGACTCCAGAAACAAGGGGTTTCCATCCGAGAAGTAGAGATGCTTTTCCCTGACAAACTGGCCAGAAATGGGGATATCCCCCTTGCCCAATCGCTTCCGTTGATTCGGGACTTCAATCTTCGGCTAATGAAAACGGTTCGTAAAGCCGTTCAAAATGGGTCCTTTCCGGTCGTGCTTGGAGGGGACCACTCCATTGCTATTGGCACTTGGAATGCGTTCGATGTTCCTTTCGGACTTCTCTGGATCGATGCCCACCTCGATTCCCATACGGAAAAGACGACCCCTTCAGGAGCGTATCATGGGATGCCCGCTGCGGCGCTTCTCGGGCACGGGATACCGGAAATGACTCAGCTTGTGAAAAAACACCCGGTACTCAAGCCGCAGAACCTCGCTTTCATTGGAGCCCGCTCCTTTGAGAAGGGAGAGACGGAACTGCTCAACAAGCTCAACGTGAAAGTGTACTTCATGGATGAGGTGCATGAGCGAGGTCTCAAGGAGATCATTCCGGAGGCGATTGCCCATGTCATGCGGGGAGTTTCCCATTATGGGGTGAGTTTGGATCTCGATGTGTTTAACGTTGAAGAAGCTCCAGGAGTGGGTAGTCCTGAAGAGGGGGGGATTCGGAAAGGGGAAATATTGCCGCTCTTATCCCAACTGAGCAAAGACCCTCGGCTCCTTGCTTTCGAGTTGCTTGAATTCAATCCAGAGCGGGATATCGATCATAAAACGAGGGAACTTGTGTTTGAAATATTACAAAAGGTTATGAAATAATGGTTCGTGTAATCACTGTTCAAGATGTCAATCAATTATTGAAGAAGGTCACTCTTAAAACCTTTTTTCTCAAACTCATCGACCAGCTTAACAGCGATTATTCTCGTTGGCACGAGTTTCAAAAATCGCCGCGCCATGCCACCCACGTTCCCGATGGGGTGATTGAATTGATGCCGATTTCAGACAAGGAATACTACTCATTTAAGTATGTCAATGGGCATCCGAATAATACGAGACAGCATAAGCAGACCGTGATTGCGACAGGTCAGCTGTCACTCGTTGAAAGCGGCTATCCAGTGCTGATTTCCGAGATGACTGTATTGACAGCGATTCGGACTGCGGCCACATCGGCTATGGCGTCTCAGTATCTCGCCAGGAAGAATGCAAAAACGTTCGGGATCATTGGGTGTGGAGCGCAGAGCGAATTTCAGGTTTTAGCCCACCATTTTGCTCTCGATGTTCATGAGATTTACTATTTCGATACCGACCCTCACGCAATGGAAAAATTTGCGGCCAATCTAGAGCCCTACCGCCTTAAAATGCACCCTTGCTCCGATGGGCGCTCGATCGTTGAAAAATGCGATATCGTAACGACAGCTACAGCTCAAACAGGGCGCCATAAAATCGTGGAGACCGATTGGGTAAAAAAGGGATGCCATCTCAATAAGATTGGTGGAGATACTCCAGGTAAAACGGAATTGGAGGCCTCCTTGCTGAAAAAGTGTAAAATTGTCGTGGAACTCTTGGAGCAGACGCGAGTGGAAGGGGAAATCCAGCAGGTAAAAAACAGCCCCGTTTATGCGGAAATCTGGGAGCTTGCTACGGGTCAGAAAAAGGGGCGCGAATCCGATGATGAGATCACCCTTTTCGATT
The DNA here is from genome assembly GCA_964355615.1 of uncultured bacterium. Classification (GTDB taxonomy): domain Bacteria; phylum Chlamydiota; class Chlamydiia; order Chlamydiales; family SM23-39; genus CAIVVG01. Next base: position 3,953 of record CAYHED010000006.1, on the reverse strand, counting down.
CAGTCGGATTTGCAATTGAAGACTACAGTGTTTTGCGCCTCGTCTATCAGCTCGCTGAGGAACACCAACTAGGCCACCAATTAGACATGATCCCTCACGTGCCAGATCCGAAAAATCTTTTTGGCGTTATCACTTCGAAGTCATGATGTAGGTGCCGTCCCAGTCGGGGGTGGGGGGCTTGGCGCGGAAGGCGGCAATCCGATCTAGGTAGATTTGGTAGGGGTGTTCCATGGAGGGGTCTTCCCCTTTGAGCTTTTGGAAGAGCCCTTCTGCCTCATCCCACCTTTTGGCCAGGTAAGCTTCGACAGCTTGGTTGTGCCGCTCGGCCCTGGATTTCATTTCTGGGGTGGCCTCTTCTAGGCGGCAGAGGGGGGTGTAGATATCGCAGGATTGCAACCTTCCGTGGACGCGGACTTTATCCAATTTTTCATACAGAAAAAGGTGTTTTGTCTTTTCCCATGTCTCCGATCCCACGATGGTGTCGACTAGATAGTAGCGGGAGAGCGATTCGATCCGGGCACCCAGATTGACCGCATCTCCGATGACGGTGTAGGCCCTGCGGAAAATAGAGCCCATGTCGCCGATATTCATGATGCCGGTATTGACCCCAATTCCAAGGCGGATGGCGGGTTTCCCGAGGCTCAGAAATTCCCGATTGAGGGCGAGAAGGTGTTTTTGCATTTCCAACGCTGCACTGACCGCATGCTGCGCATGCTCAGGATCGTCAATGGGGGCTCCCCAAAAGGCCATGATCATATCGCCGATGTATTTGTCGATCGTTCCGTGCTCTTTGAAGATGATTTCTGTCATGGGAGTGAAGTAGTGATTGAGGACGTGTTTGATCTCGGGGGCATCCATTTTGCTAGAGAGCGTTGTGAATCCAAAAATATCGGCAAAGAGGACCGTCAGTTCCTTGTTTTCTCCGTCTACATTGAACGTTTTTTTGTGCTCTAGCATCTCATCTAGATAGGCGGGGGGGACGTATTGGCCAAACATGGCATGGAGTTCTTTTCTTTGTCTGGTACTAAAGAGGAAGCCGTGGACAATGTTCAACACAAAGAGGAGCGTGCTCAGCAAAATGGGGAAAAAGACCGAGATCACGAGGGCCTGATCGTGCCAGAGCCATCTCGATATCAAGATCATCGCAACAGGGATCCCTAAAGCGAGAGCCAATAGAGGAAGGGGACCTAAAAACGGAAATAAAAATGTGCAGAGGAGTCCCAGTCCGATCATGGCGACCAACGTCGCGCCGAGCCCCCAAGCGGGCTTGAAGGGGAAAAAGTCATTCACGATGCCGAGTGCGACCGAGGCCTGGATTTCAATGCCGGGAAAGACGGGGGAAACGGGCGTTGCGTGCAGATCTCCAAGAGCTGACGCTGTAGAGCCGACGAAGACGATTTTATTCGCAATCGCCTCTTTAGCCACTTTCCCATCGAGGAGATCCACAGCGGAAATATAAGGAAAGGAATAGGGAGGGCCTTGGAAGGGGATGAGGGCTTGTCCCGACTCATTGGTGGGGATGAGCCGATCACCTAAAGCGATTCCCTCCAGAACGGGGATCTCCCCATAAGAAGGGGCGATCAGGTGCGCGGTCTTTGCTTTGAGGAAATAGCGAGCCGCCTGCAGTCCCAAAGAGCCGTAGACGGAAGAGTCCACCCGGAGCAAAATCGGGGCGGTGCGTAAAATCCCATCTCGATCAGGAGAGGCGTTGATGAAGCCGCTGTCTTTGGCTTGGGTTTCTAAGAGGGGAATATTGCTGAGATAGTTTGTCTCATTGGGGATCTCAAGCGATTGTGTCCATTCAGGAGAAAGGGTGAGGAGAGGGGCTGGAAGAATTCCTCGCGAAGAGGAGTTGTGGACAAAAATGATGCTGAGGATACTGGTCCCTTGCGAGAGGCTTTTAGAAAAGGCAAGGTCGTAGTCGAACTCCTCTTTGATGCTTTCCAGTTCTTGGACGGTTTCACGAGCGGGGTTTTGGAGCGCCCCGATGACTTCCTCTGCCAGATTGGCTTCAGGTTCCGGAAAGATGACGTCAAAGGCGACGACCGCAGCCCCCAGTTCGTGCAGGCGATCGACCAACTCGGCCATCTTTTTTCTAGGCCACGGCCATCGGCCAACCGACTGCAAGCTCGTATCGTCGATATCGACCACGGCAATAGGACAGCTCGCTTTATCAATCGGGGAGATAGAGCTCCGAATCTCCAGATCGTAGTCAATATTTTCCGCCGTCTCGACCCAGCTCTTTACAGGCTCCGTCTCGGTGATGAGCAGCCAAGAGAAGAAAACGATTAAAAAGAGACCGATTCCAAAGGGAATGAGCTTTTCTCTCATGCAAGACACCTCATAGCCAGATATATACACAAACTCTTTTTTTTAGGAGTAAAAATTAAAAAAATAACTTGAAAAATTGGTGGGCATCCTATATTTGACTTAAATTAATCGTTTTGTTAAAATAGTTGTAATTAAAACAAAAAACAGGATGTTTATGTCTGTAAATACAGTTAATGAAGCGGCGTGGGTTGCTCTTGAAGTAAGAGGCGTGCCCAGAGAACAACTGGCTGAAGTTACGTATACTCTGGCCGACGGCCCTGGACCTCATGACCGCACAAGAAGATGTCTGGAATTGCTTAACTACGCCTCTTTAGTGGGGATGATAGCAGGAGCTTCTACGATGATAGCAGGTCGCCATCAAAATGATCAGATGACGGGTTTTTGTGGTTTCGTTGTTTATCTAGGGAGCGTCGGGGCAGTCTCGCTTACGGCAGTAGCAAAGAAGTGTCTCGAATGTAATTCTCCTAATTAAGCGACCCCCTCGTCTATTTGCTCTCGCCCGCTCGACCTATGGTCGAGCGGGCGAGATATCTCGAGGCCTTCCGGGCCTAAAAAGTTGCAAAGGGGCGCATTCCCATTTTCTGGGTAGGGCTAGAATGGGGCAGCAGGGGCTTCCCCGACTGCCTCTCCTCAAGAGGTTGTTTCGGTATAACCAAGGTCAATGATGGAAATGATGAAATGAGAAAATGATAAAAATATTGGTTCGCCGCAAAGCGGCGATGCGGCGAAGCCGCAAGGTTTTTTTATCATTTTCTCATTTCATCATTTCCATCATTTTTCCTGCTGAAAACTAAGTGCCGTCCATTCTTCGTCTGGGGCATTCGGGCACAGACACGAGAGCCCTACCCAGAAAAAAGGAATGCGCCCGTTGCAAAGTCCAAGATCAATTCTTTTAGGAGATAAATAAAAAAAATAGTAGTATCCGAGTGAGATGAAAAAACATACCACGTTCGGCTGTGTGCTTGTCCTAGCTCTGAACCTTCATGCCGCTTCCTTCACAAAGGATGGGGCCAATATCCTCACGATTACAGCAGATTCTTCTTCTTCCATGAGCGGAGTCCCCACCACCATCAATGCGGGGACGCTTGCTCTGACGGGAAGCGGTGCTATCTCATCTGCCGATGCGTTGACTGTGGCAGTTGCCGGGACGTTTGACATCAGCGGTGTGACGACAGGGACTGCGGTGGGCTATTTAAGTGGAGCGGGGACTGTGACCTTGGGTTCTAAAACGTTGACTTTAGGTTCGGGCGGGTCGGGGAGTTTTTCGGGAAGCATTGGGGGAACAGGGGCCGTTACGAAGACGGGCGGCGGGACGACGCAGACCTTTTCCGCATCGAACGGCTATAGCGGCGCTACCACAGTGAGTGCCGGAACTCTTGCCCTCTCCACATCGGGAGCGATCGCGAGTTCTTACGTATTAGTGGGGTCGAGCGCTACCTTTGATATCAGTGCAGTGACGACGAGCGCTACGATCGGCAGTTTGGCCGATTCAGGGGGCGCTGGATCTGTGGCGCTGGGCACTAAGACGCTGTTGACGGGGAGCAATAACACCAGCACCTCGTTTACAGGGGTGATCTCTTCTGGGTCGGGCGGCGCGCTGACCAAACAGGGGACGGGAGTCT
>CAYHED010000005.1:0-21604 GCA_964355615.1 uncultured bacterium | reverse complement strand
CATCCTACTTTCTCTTCCTGGGAGCATTTACTCAGCTAAACATCATCCCTTTTGCGATCCAGTCACTGGGCCTCAGCGAAGTGGGCGGGGGATACCTCTTCCTTCCTACTGCCGTGGGGATTGCCACTGGAGGGCTTCTCGTCGGGCGGATCTCAAAGGGGCGCATTGAGCCAGGCCTCTCTTGCATAGCCGGCTTTTTTATCGCCCTCTTTTTTATATGCCTCTCTCTTTGCTCCTCATCGCTGCCGCTCACCATCTTTTGGCTCACTTTGATTGGGGTGGGCGCCGGTATTTACCTGATCCCCTTCGATGCCTTCCTCCAGGTCAATAGCCCTCAAGAAAAACGGGGTCAAATGATCGCTGCGGCAAGCTTTCTCGGGTTCGTGGGTGTCTTGATGGCGGCGCTTTTCCTCTTCCTCATCAGCGAAGAGATGGGCTTTACTGCAAGTGCCGGCTTCGCTGTGATGGGATTGCTCACCTTCATCACCAACTTTGTGATGATGGGGCGGATATCGGCTCTTTTCTTCCCCTTCTTTGCGAGAAAAATCCTCAAACGGGTCCGCAAACTGCACCTCATCTCCCCGATCCCCGACCCTTCAGCCGTCATTATTTTGCAGAGCCGCTCTTGGTGGGACGCGATCCTTCTCTTTGCCGCTATTCCTAAACTCCGGATTTTTGTCCCAGGCCCCTCCTTTCGCCACTTCCCCTGGTTCAATGGTCTCTTTGAATCAATCCGGATCATTGCAGCAGATCCCCATCCAAGAACGACTGAGGAGCAAATTTTTGGGTTCATTCGACGAGAGCAAGACGAAAATTGCACCGCTTGCCTCTTTCTTCATGGCAAAAAAGACTATGCAGAGACTCTGGAAGCCTACTCTCGGATTTTTCAACGGTTGCAAAAACCGATTATCTTTGCCCACACCATTAAGGAACGGCGACCCAAGCGCTTTCTCGGAATTCGCTACTATGAAAAACAGATCGTCCTCTCATTTCAGGTTGTATGACAATAGAAATATACGAAACGCCCCCCGCTGATTTTATTCCTCAGATGTATACCGCTGCCTGCTACTTAGAGGTAGCGGGCAAGGTCCTCTTGGTGCAGAGGGCCCCCCATAAATCAGAACCTGGAAAGTGGGGCGTCCCCGCAGGGAAACTGGATCCAGGGGAGACTCCTGGAGAGGCCGCTGTGAGGGAACTATTTGAAGAGACAGGAATACGGGCCCAAGTGCGCTCTTTGGGGGCACTTTATATGCGGCTACCTAAGTTGAGCTATGTCTACTCTATTTTTCAGGTACTGTTAGACCACCAGCCAGAGGTGTATTTATCTGATGAGAATACAAACTACTGCTGGGCCTCGAACGCCGATCTAGAGAAGCTTGTCCTCATGCCCGGTGCCCCAGAAGGGCTTGCCTATTTCAGAAGCAAAAACAAACCACAGAGGCACAGAGGAAAGAGAGGTAGCACAGAGGGTTAATTTTCTTTTTTGCGAGAGCAAAAAAGAAGAACTTCTGCCCCGAAACGCGGCAAAAGAGGATGAAAGGAAGCCTTCTATTCTGCCGCGCTTCGCGGCAGAATTCTTTCTTGCTCTGTGCTTCCTCTCCTTCCTCTGTGCCTCTGTGGTTATTTTTTCCCCCAGACTTAGAAGCCGTAGATGAATTCTACTTCGTACTGCTTGTAGGTGAGGTCAGGCCCAATGTTCTTATTGAGCGTCCAAGACATTTTGTAGTTTTGTTGGATCGTGATGTTGTCTGTGAACGCATAGAGCGCTTCGATCTCAAACCCTTTGTAGTTGCCAGAGCCAACTGCTGTTTTATTGGTCGTAGCGCCAGAAGCGGGGTCGCCATCATTTGCATTGGTGTAAAAACCGACATCGGCGGCATTCCCTCTGCCGATCCCTGCGACGTCAAAGCTGGGCACTGCCTGCGCTTGCAGCCACTGGTAGTTCATGTCAATCGCCCAGTCGTACTGCTTCTTCACGAGGCCAAGAGACATCCCTGCGTACCAACCAAAATTTTGTTTGGTGTAATTGGTTTGAGCCACGCCCTGAGCGAGGTGGTTGCAAAGACCTGCGGCGTAGAACTTGATCAAGCGGTTGCCGAGCCAGCCGGGATACATCTGGTAGGAGGAGAGAAATTGCGATACGACGTATTTGTATCGGAGGTTATTGAGCTCGTTGGCATAGGGTTTGTACCAGTCGATGGCGGAATACTTGAGGTTGAGCCCCACGTTGGCAATGCGAAGGCCGCCCATTTCCGCCACATAGGCGTAGTGGCTGGTCTTATCGTCGACGAGGAGGGCGCCTGTGTTGAAATAATAGTCTCCGATCTCAGGCCATGCTTTGCTAAAGCGAAAGAGAACGCCATCATAGAGGGAAGAAAATTCCAGTTTTGATTCATAGACATTCGAGAGGTAGCGGCGACCGATCTCCGCATCCGTTGTGAAGGTATCTCCTGCAACAATCCGGCCCCCTAGATAGGCTTTCTCAAGACGGATTTTGTTCAGTGTGCCGCTCCGGACGCCCATGTCGTTATCAAATTCCAATTTGATAGCGGCCCAAGTGCGGTCTGTCCGATAGTCGATCATCAAATTCACCTCGACATCCCACGCATATTGGGCTTTATTGACTGCTCCGCCGTCGCCTCTTTGCCGGATTCCGTTTTTGACTTCATTCGTGTCTTGCAGCTCTGTTCGAACTTCTCCACTGATCGAGAGGTCTCCTCCGATCTCTTTCAAGGTGACAAATCGCTTATCGCGGAGCCAACGACGGAGAGCATCCATATCGTCTTGGGTATCTTTTTTATCAGAAAACTCCACATCGCCTTGGGCAATTTGCGGGGAGGCTTGTTGGGCGAAAAGGGGAAAGCTCGCAACGAGTGATGCGAGAAGGAATCGGTTGAACTTCATCTGGGGCGTCCTATTAATAAAAGTAATCCAGGGATTGTAGGACAAATAGGGGTCAAATGTAAAGGGTTAAAATCGGACTTGGCACGATAGGGAAAGTCCCTCTTCAAACCACCCTCTCCATTCAGCGTTGAGGGAGGCCTTGGTGCCCGCGCCAATGGTACAGCCGACAAACGGACCTGTGATGATGAGGGAGCGGAGGCGCGCAGAAGAACCTTGAATGTGCTTAACGCGCAAGATCGTTTGGTTGACCAGGCAACCTAAATAGGGGGCAAAGAGGCCGATTTTTTGGGTCAAAGAGGCTCCCGCCTGCCAGTAGTAAAAATAGGTGTTCGCTGGATTTGGCTGGGAAGCTCCATCGAGGGTCACTTTCGCCTTAGCCCCGCCCCAGCCCCCCACTTGCCCCTCGGCCGCAAGAGTGGTGTCTTTGATTTCCAACAAGATCAGGGCTCCATTCCCGGCGCCAAAAAAGCCCACGCCTGACTTTCCTTTCCACTTCTGCTCGGCTTCTCTCCAACTCCACTCAAAGGTCCCTGGGCCAGCCTCCAGTTGCAAGTTGAGCCGTTCTCGGATATTCCAAGTCACTTGGGCGATTTCCACATTGCCAGAGAGGGATGCTTTGCGGATTGCTTGGAGGGGGGAGGTCCTAGAGGGGCGAAATAATTTTTGGATGAGGAACTCTTGGGTGTACCCCACCTGAATATTCGTCCAAGAGGTGTCGGGGATAAAGAGTCCTTCATCGAGCAGCGCCGGGGCCGCGGGGTTGCCAACCGGAGCTGCGAAAAGGGAGAAAAGGGGGAGCAAGAGGAAAAACCACCGAGAGCACCGAGAAAAGATACCCGAACTTCTTTCTTTCTCGGTGCTCTCGGTGTGCTCGGTGGTAAAAAAAACCTTCATATCAGAATCGAATGTCCGCTGAAACAGAGACCGCTTCTTCGTCAAAGAGGCGCCCTTCTACATTGAGCATAAAATACTTTCCGGTTGAAAGTGAGCACCCCACTATCAGCCCTACCACATGCCGGTTCTCAAAGTGGGTCGTAGAAGAACCGTTGGCCGCGATCGGAACGTGTGCGTGAACTACCTCGGTTCGGGCGCTCGAATATTTCGTGCCAATATAGGGCGTGAGAATGTCTATGTGATAAGAGAGGCCGAGGTCCACCTGCCACTCTCTCCAATGGAACCGAGTCCCTTGAACACTTTCCCCTATGCCATCAGAGGTAAGTGAAGAGAGCCTCGTCCCAGTCTGTTCATAGCGCCCGCCCGTTCCCAAAGTCAGGTTGCCCCACTCAAAAAGGATCGCCCTTGCCCCCAAGCCCCACAAGAAGTGGTAAGGGGTCTCTAGCTTGATCCGGACAACGTAATCAGAGTCGTTTGTATACCGCCAGTTGGTAGAAGTGGAAGAGGAGCTGAGAAGGCCGTAGAGATCGAGTCGATCGACGACGTTGAGTGTTAAGGCGGCCCCATTGGAGGTCTGGGTGTACCGATCGACGATGCCAGAGCTCTCTTCGATTTGTTTCATCCGGGCATCTTGGACAAAATCCCCCTCGTACCCGACTCGTCCGTACACGCCACTGTGGTAAGGGATAAAAACCCCCTCTTTCAAAATGTGCGGCGCGGCGGGATTTCCTACGGGAGCTGCGTGAAGAGCAAAAAAGGCAAAAAGAAAAAAAGCATGAAGGCGCATCATAGCACAAATATTAGACGAGTTCCAAATAGTCCGCTACCTTCTTCCAGTCGACAGGCGAGCTTCTGAGCCCTACGACGAGGTCGGGGCGAATAATATAGATGGCCTCTTGCTCCAGCCCATAAGTGGTGCACAGTTCGGGGTTTTTTGAGCGATCGATGAGGAGCGTGGGTTCCACTGGAAATTTCTGGGAAGGGGTGTCCGTAAACAGAAGGATCTGATGCCCCTTTGTTTTTTGTCCGAGAGTGGGAGCGCGCGATCCTGCAACGGGGCCCCCTTTAAAGCGGCCCAACTCCACCGCGATTGCGCTTTTGGGGTAGACAATCGAGAGCTGAGCAACCCCTCTTGTGAGTTTACGCCGAAACCAAGGACAGCGAAGGATGCTGCGGAGCGCCGCATCCCTCACACTCCTGGCAACAGGGTTGCGAAGAGCCATGAGACGAGTGGCCCGTTCTGTGTAGCGCAAAAGCCGTTTTCCAAAAGAGTGCCGCTCTAAATTATAGGTATCGAGGAGGTGCGGACTCTTCAACTTCCATGCCAGGTTAAATGCATCTTGGATCCCCGAATTCATCCCCTGCCCTCCTGCGGGGCTATGGATGTGGGCGGCATCTCCTGCGAGAAACACACTGCCCTTTCGATAGGCGCTCACCATCCGCGTATGAATCTGAAAGGTAGCCTGCCAGGTGGGGTTGGAAATTTCAGCATCTGGGAGGAGCTCCTGAATTTCACCTAACGTCATCCCCTCCATCTGGAATACCAACCGGTAGGTATCTGGAGCGGGAAGGGGAAGAACCCCAACAAGTCCCTTCGGGGTAAAAAACCCATACGCCTCATCGTGAGGGCGGCCCCATCTTAAAGTGACGTCCGCCAGGGAAAAAGTCGAGGGGAAAGCCCTCCCTTCAAACGAAAGGCCCAAAAGCTTGCGCACGGCGCTATGGCTCCCATCGCACCCCACAACCCACTTGGCGGGAAACTGTTCCAAAGTTTTTAATTGCACCCCTCTCTCTACTCTCACCCCCAAAGAGCCGAGGTACTCTTCCAAAATCGCCTCTGTCTTACTTTGCTCCAAACTCAACACAAAGGGGTAATCTGTATCGAGCTCATCAAAGGAGATCCTCGTCAGGCCGTTGAGGGCCCGCACACGGACCCCCTGATCTAAAAACCGGTCTACGATCCCCAAGTGGCGAAAAATTTCTAGAGTGCGCGGCTGGATGGCAATCGCCTTGGAGTACACAGAACGGGAAATCGCCTGGTCGATGATCCGAACGGAGAGGCCGTGGCGCGCAGCCTCCGCTGCCATAAAAAGTCCTGTGGGCCCCGCTCCCACCACCAATACGTCGACCATATTCACCTTGTAAAGCCGCTTTACATTTGCTATATTTGATTTGCATTTACCACGGATTTCCTATGAAAGTCAAAGTCAACCACAAGATCCATGAGCTGCCGGAGCCCTGCACAGCGCGCGAAGCGGCAGAGAAACTCCACTTGACCAGTCCTGACCAAGCGGTCGCTGTCAGCATCAATGGAACCCTCTCCGATTTTCACCACCCCCTTAAAGAGGGTGATGAGGTGACCTTTTGGAACTTTGACGAACCGACGGGAAAAGAAGTTTTCTGGCACACTTCGGCGCACGTCTTGGCCCAGGCGATTTTGCGTCTCTGGCCCAATGCGCAGCCGACCATTGGCCCCCCTTTAGAAAACGGTTTCTATTACGATTTTGCCAACCTCTCTTTATCGGACCAAGATTTTGAAAAGATCGAAAAAGAGGTGGAAAAAGTCCTCTCCGAAAATCATAAGACGCAGCGGGTCGATTTTAAAAATAAACAAGAGGCAAAAGAGGCGTTTGCAACCAATCCTTACAAGTGCGAGCTGATCGACGGATTTACCGACGACTCTATTTCTGGTTACCGGCAAGGGGAATTTTTCGATCTCTGCCGCGGACCTCACATGGCGGGCTTAAATAAGATCAAGGCGTTCAAAGTGCTCAGAACTTCTGGCGCTTACTGGCGTGGAGACAAGGCAAAAGAGATGCTCACCCGGATTTACGCGATTTCATTCCCCGATAAAAAACGGCTCAAAGAGTACTTGCAAATGGTGGAAGAGGCCAAGAAGCGGGATCACAAAGTGCTAGGGCCTGCTCTCGACCTGTTCTCTATAAAAGAAGAGGCTCCTGGGATGCCTTTCATCCACCCGCGCGGGATGATCATTTGGAATCGACTTCTCGAATTCTTGAGAGAGTGTTTGAAAAAAGGGGGGTATTTAGAGATCAAAACCCCGCTGATGATGAGCAAGGAATTGTGGGAGCGCTCCGGCCATTGGTACCACTACCGCGAAAATATGTACACCTCGCAGATCGAAGAGCGGGAATATGCGATCAAGCCGATGAACTGCCCAGGTTGCATGCTCTTTTACCGGACAGCTCTCCACAGTTACAAAGAGCTCCCCTTACGGATCGCGGAAATTGGCCACGTTCATCGCTTCGAAGCATCGGGCGCTCTCAACGGTCTTTTCCGCGTTCGGAGTTTTCATCAAGATGACGCCCACCTTTTTATGCGTCCCGAGCAGATTCGAGAGGAGATCACCGAAATCCTCAAGCTTGCGGAGAAAATTTACTCCACTTTTGGCCTCCCTTATAAGATGGAGCTCTCTACACGGCCTGAAAAGTCAAAAACGATCGGATCGGATGCCGATTGGGAAAATGCGACAAATGGATTGAAAGGAGCTCTCGATGACTGGGGCCACTCCTACCGAATCAATGAAGGAGACGGGGCGTTTTACGGCCCTAAAATCGACATCCATATCCGCGATGCGATTGGAAGATTTTGGCAGTGCGGCACCGTCCAGCTCGATATGTCTCTCCCTGATAAATTCGCTCTCGAATACGTCGATAGCGAAGGGCCTCACAAGCGCCCCGTCATGCTCCACCGAGCTCTTTTTGGCTCCATTGAACGGTTCTTTGGGATTTTGATCGAACACTTTTCTGGCAAATTCCCCTTCTGGCTGAGCCCCTACCAAGTGACGATTGCGACTGTTGCCGATAGGCACATTCCCTTTGCAAAGGAACTTGCCGAAAAAATCGACGCGCTCAATATCGTATGTGATATCGATGACAGCAATGATTCCTTTGGCAAAAAGGTGCGCAATGCGCAAATGCTTAAAGTGAATTACCTTCTCACTATTGGCGACAAAGAAGTGGAAAACAAAACGGTAGCGCTCCGAACACGCGATGGCGTTGTTCACGGCGAGATTGACTTTTCTGATTTTCTTGCTAAAGTCGTAAAAGAACGAGACGAAAAAGCACTGATGTCTCCGTTTTCAACAGCTCCTTAAATGAAGGGTTTTATGCCAAGAAAAGTCATCTCCATCTGCAGTTTCAAAGGGGGAACTGCAAAAACATCCACCTTGCTGCACATTGGGTCCGCTCTCAGCCTTTTTCACAAGCAAAGGGTGCTTCTCATCGATTTCGATGCGCAAGCCAATCTGACCACGGGATTGGGATTTGATCCCGATGAGCAAGACAGCATGGCCCCTGTTTTGCAGGGAGAAAAGTCGATCCAGGACGTCATTTTAAAAACCTGTATCCACAACATGGATATCATTCCCGCAGACACTTGGTTAGAGCGAGTTGAGGTTTCTGGAGCTTTAGCCGCCGATCGCTATTCACACGAGCGAATGAAAGAAATTTTGCGCGATCTCAACTACGATGTCATTCTCATCGATACCCCTCCATCGCTTTGTTGGCTGACAGAGTCGGCGCTGATTGCATCCGATTTTTCTTTGGTCTGCGCAATTCCTGAATTCTATAGCGTCAAAGGACTCCAAAGACTCTCTCTCTTTATTAATAATATTGCAGAAAGACATGGGACAAAAGTACTCGGCGTTGCACTTTCTTTTTGGAATCCCCGCGGCACGAGCAATGACGCATTTTTAAAAGTGATTGAACAAACATTTCCAGGAAAACTCTTGCAAGCAAAAGTGAGACGCGATATCGCAGTATCTAGAGCGACAATTTATGGGAAACCCATTTTTGAGACAGAACCAAAAGCGCGAGCTTCCCTGGATTACAAAGCGCTCACACACGAAATACTAGAGAGGGTTTGATGAGTCTTAAGTTCAATGATCTTCTAAATCTGCGGTTCAAACAAAAAGAAACTCCTCAGCAAAAAATGGCTGAGTTAGTAGAAAGGTCCAATAAAGGAGAACTCTCCAGTTTTTCCGGAGTCTTTCGAGTCGCGGCTCTTAGCGCTAATGAAACAGCTGTGCTCGACACTCTTTTAAGAGATTTCCGTTTAACAGATACCTATGAAGTGGAAGAGGACCTGCAAGTTCTCTCCTCGATTACATCGGAAGTCAAAGCGATCGCCAACCAAGCCGTCATCTTGCATGGAGAGCGGATCAAAAAGGCCCAAGAGCTGTTAAAAAAATACAAAGATGGCGCCTTTACTGCATGGCTGTTTGCCATCTACGGCAACCGCCAAACTCCTTATAACTTTTTACAGTACTACGAATTCTATACAACACTCCCTTCCGCCCTGCACTCAAAACTCGACCAAATGCCACGCCAAGTAGTCTACAGCCTGGCCAGTCGAGCAGGCGCTTATGAGAAAAAAGAGCAAATTGTCCGCAATTACACAGGACAACCCAAACAAGAGCTCCTCCACCTCATTCGCCTGGAATTCCCCCTGGCCGAAGATGATAAGAGGCTTCCCCATTTTTCAGCTCACGCGGTCCAATTTCTTAAAAAAGCCCGTGAAATGTTGAAAAACCCTCTCTGTTTTGTCAGTGACGAGGAGAAAAAGCAGCTGCGCCACCTGGTTGCTCAGTTGCAAGTCCTCATTGACAAATGAAAGAGGCCTCTTATACGAGCCCTTTTTCAGCGCGCTATGCCAGCCGAGAGATGTCCTATCTCTTTTCTGCCCAATCCAGAGCCGTTACATTCCGCAAGCTCTGGATTGCCTTAGCAAAAGGGGAGCGCGCATTAGGCCTCCCCATTTCAGAAAAACAAATCGAACAAATGGAAAAAGCCGCCGAACAAATCGATTTTGCGGCCGTGCACGCCTACGAAAAACAATTCAGACATGATGTAATGGCCCATATCCACGCCTTCGGAGACCTGTGCCCCGAAGCAAAGCCCATTTTGCATCTAGGCGCCACCTCAAGCTACGTCACCGACAACGGAGACCTCATCCAACTCAGAGAAGCCCTCCGCTTGCTTCTACACAAACTCATCTCCATCCTCCGCAAGCTCTCCCACTTTGCAGCCACCCACGCCCACGAACCCTGCCTTAGCTACACCCACTTTCAAAGCGCCCAACCCACCACCATCGGCAAACGGGCCTGCCTCTGGCTCCAAGACCTCCTCCTCGACGCCCTCGAATGGGAACGGGTCATCGACACCCTCCCCTTTTTAGGAGCCAAAGGAGCCACAGGGACCCAAGCCTCCTTCCTCTCCCTCTTCGAGGGCCAAGAAAAAAAAGTGCTCAAGCTCGAGCAGCTCATTGCCGAAGAGTTTGGCTTTACCAAAGTACTTCCCATTGCGGGACAAACATACACCCGTAAACTCGACATCCAAGTCATCCACACTTTGGGCTCCTTTGCAGCCAGTGCCCACAAGTTGGCCACAGACGTCCGCCTCTTGGCCCACGACGGAGAGCTCGTTGAAGGCTTTGGAGACACTCAAGTAGGCTCTTCCGCGATGCCCTACAAGCGCAATCCCATCTACTCAGAGCGCATTTGCGGCCTTGCCCGCTTTGTCATTTCACTGACCCAAAACCCCACCTATACAGCCGCCACTCAATGGCTCGAGCGCTCCCTCGACGACTCCTCCAACCGACGCCTCTCCATCCCTGAAAGTTTTTTGGGCGCCGATGCCCTCCTGAACCTCCTCTCCCACCTCATCGACCATTGGGTCGCCCATCCAGCCAAATCGCTCGAACTGCTCAAAAAACAGCTCCCCCACCTCAGCATGGAGAACATCCTCATGCTCGCTGTAAAAAAAGGGGGAGATAGACAACACCTTCACGAGCATCTCCGTCAGATCGCCATGAGCTCTGAAGGGAAAGTCGATCCCCTGCACTACCTAGAAACTGAATTGGAAAAAAAACCGTTTTCTCTGAACGCTAAAGAACTAAAACCGCTGCTCGCCATTTCCGCACTCGTTGGAAGAGCGCCAGCCCAAGTGACCGACTTCCTCTCTCAAGAGGTCGAGCCCTTCCTCTCCAAGTACCGCTCAATCCAGCCCCAGATCCCCTCGATCGAGGTTTAGCGCGGCGGCGTACTTCTCTTCTACTGCCATTTCGCTCAGCATCTGGTGGCACTGTTTGGCCATCTGCCAAAATTCATCGACCTGCTGTCTGAAAGGAGGCTCGAGAGTAAAGGGGATTTTTTGAATGAGGAGAATGCGCGACTCTCCTTGGAATTGGAAGGAGGTGCTATGGGGCTTAAATGTGCGCCCCTGCCTTGCCTCTACATACTGCCGCAAGGAGCCAGGCAAGGGTCCCTTTGTCGAAAAAATGGGAACTGAGACATTAAAAAATCTTTCCTTGAGATCAAAATCAATTTTTATTTGATTGCGTAGCGGCAATGAAAGTAATTTCGTCAGTATCTCTTTAGACATAAAGTTCACCTCGCCAGATATTGTATCAACACAACTAATACATAACAACCCGAAGAATTATTATAATAGGGTCAATGGGGCGCATTCCCGTTTTCTCGGAAAAAATACCACAGAGATAGACACCACAGAGGCGAGGGAAGCCCTCGCGCTCCCAGAAAAAAATAATAGGTTGTAATTTTCTCTTGGGGTGTGGGGCCTCCCCACCTCTGTGGTGTCTATCTCTGTGGTATTTTTTCTTACCCCGAAAATGGGAATGCGCCCGGGCCCATGTAAAGCCGCTTTACATCCAGCGATCGCCCCATTCGGCGTCGCGGGCCTGTCGATACAGCTCCTTATGGCTACGTGTAACCACCCTCTCTTGGAGCTGTCCCTGATCGGTGCAGAGGGGCAGCCTCACATGCCCGGACCCCTTTTGCGGGGGCCGCACAACCCTTCCTGCAAAGGGGGGTACCGGCTTCCTAGAGGCCACTATATAAGAAAACTTTTCATCCTCATGGCCCAAGGTCCCTCCCTTTAAAAGGCGGTGGAGCCGGGTCCTTTCGATGCGAGCTGAAAAGTGGCACCAATCAGATCCCTGGTCGGTTCCTTGGATGGGACAAGCGAAGGCGTGGGGGCAGGGAGCGGCGATATGGGCTCCCGCCCCAATAAGCTGCTGTCTAAGAGTCCGGATCAGTTGAAATCCCTTGGGAGTCCCGGGCTCAATGAGGACGAGACAACCAATAGGACCCTCCCACAAACGCTTTACCAGCTCTTCGGGGTCGGGAAGCTCTCCCAACACATAAGATAAAACAGCCACATCAGACGGGGGGATGGGGAACGGCTCACTCAGAGAGTGGCGCAACCACGCGGCCTGGCTCAAAAGATCCCGTCCCTGCGCCAACTGCTTGCCCAACTCAATTGCCTCGAGGCTCCGTTCTATGCAAGTAATCTGGCTTAAACCGGGGAACCATTCGCTCGCCGCCCAAGATGCGGTGCCAGGTCCGGCCCCTAAGTCGAGAAAATGGGAACAAGGCATCGCAATTTGAGACAGCACCTTGTAAACAGCTCCATACGTGGCGGGCATTCTTGTGGCGAGGTAGGCGAGTTTTTGAGCGGGGTCTTGGAAGATCGAGCGGCTGCTGCCCCCCTCATGGTAGGTGGCGCTCAGCGACTCTCTCGCCTTTTTCAGGAGAGTGGAAGAGGCCCCTTCGAGGATCTGATCCAACTCAATTTGGAGTTCTTCGGGTAAGTGCACGGGGGCCTTTTAGTGAATTTGAACGGCGACTTCGGCGGAAAGTCCGGGCTTCAAACGGTTGTCGGGAGAGTCGATTGCAATGCGGAGCCCTACTCGTGGCTGTCCCTCTAAAGTGGCAGGGCCGATCCAAGAGACAGCGCCACCCCAAACCTGACCGGGATAGGCGAGAAGGCGCACTTGGGCTTTCATACCGAGAGAGACCTTTGCTAATTCAGTTTCTGAGAGGGTGGTTTCGACCCAGATTTTTTGGGGGTCTGCGAGGCGGTAAATCTCCTCTCCCTCGGCTGCCAATGCGCCTGCGGGCTTTACCTTCTTCAACACGATCCCATCAAAGGGCGCCGCATACGCTTTATTCGCTACCTGCAGCTCGATTCCATTGAGTTCTTCCTGAATGGTTGCAAGAGCCTGCTTAACCGTTTCCGCTCTCCCCTGAGCTTCTTCCATCGCCACGAGGTGCCTATGCGCTTCATCAGGGATACCGATTTCCAAAAGGTAAGCCTCTAATGCTTTTTCGGTGCGCTCTTGTTCTGAGACAAGCTGTGCCTGCAGCTTTTGCCGTTCTCCTTCTAACTGCCCTTTGCGTACTGCAAAAAGCGCTCGATCGAGAGCGAACAGAAAAGAACCCCTCTGAACCACATCTCCTTCCTGAGGACCCGTTTCAGAAATCCTTCCGGCTGCGTGGGGAGTGACACTGCAAGTAAATGCTTCTATGTGCCCCGGCGCAAGAGTGAGAAAGGGGTAAACGGCCTGTCTCCAATAAACAGCGACAGAGATGCACAGTCCTAAGAAGACGAGAGCCACAATTTTTTTCGTTAGATCCATGCTTACGAGGGTACGGTAAACTGGCTTTTTTCGCAATTTTCACATAGGATTCGGTCGAGCGAGGCAAAGCCAGATCCAAGCGTAGCGTTCCGAACGACGAGTTCATAGCAAATAGCTATGGACGAGGAGGAGGATGGATCTGGCAAAGCCGCAGCCGACCGAAGCCCTGTGAAAATTGCGAAAGAAGCCAGCCAACTCAGCGGATTTTCAAGCGTAAATAGATGACGCCCGAAAGAAGTGCAGCAATCCCCCCTAAGAGGAAGGGGAGAACGGGAGATGCCTGAAAAATCAGACCGCCCGCTACCGGCGCAAGAGACATTGCTAAAGATTGAATTGATTGACTCATCCCCAAAACCTTTCCCTGCATTTCTCTGGGAGCAGTATTGGAGATCAAGCTGGTGCAAAGGGGCCATGCGAGTCCCCCTAAAAGGACACACCCTCCAATCGCTCCGATCGTGAGGTTGATCCCCTTGACAAAGACCAAGGAGGTGCAGAAAAACATAAAACCGACCAAGCATCCCTCGAGAACGCGCATAGGGGGAAATCGGTGAACGAGCCATTTGTTCAAATAGCCCGATCCGATCGCCCAGCAAATTCCCATGTAGAGAGCCAAATTGCCGATCTCGGAGTTGGTAAACCCGTAGTTGGCAACGACGAGGACAGGGGTAAACTGAAAGACCAGTGTCCATGCGAAGAGAAAGAGGAAGTAGAGAGTATAAATCTGTTTGATTTTTTCCGTTCTCAAAGCCCGTTTGATATTGTGAAAAGACTCAAGGAAATCGAACTTGATGGAGCGGTCAATTGTCGCGGTTTCCTTAAATCCAAAGAGGAGAAAAAGCAAGTTCACAAAGGTGAGCCCCGCAGCGAGCCACAAAGGGAGATTGGAAGAAAACAGCGGATAGAGCTCCCGATCGGAGAGTTTTCCCCCCACGAAGGCGCCCAATACAAAGGAGAGCCCCGCAAATACCGACAAGTAGCCAAAGTACTTGGCTTTTTCTTTTTCCGTTTCACTCAAATCGCTCACGCAAGCGAGGCAGATGGACATATTGCTCGCAAAAAGACCTGTAATAAGCCGTGCTACGAAGAGAAGGTAGAGATTGTGAGTTTGCATGCTCCAAGCACTCAATCCCAATCCCACTAAAGTACAAAACACGCTGACAACCAGCGCCCTTTTCCGCCCATCCCGATCGGCGTACTCCCCGATCAAAGGAGCCCCTAGAAACTGACCCAATGAAAACGCCATGAGGAAGACCCCTAAAATAATCGCGCGGGTCGCCTCCGAAATCTCCGGGGAAAATAGCCGGTTATCCACATCGAGAAAGTAGGGTGCGAAAATGGGGAACACAATCGACCAACTCAAGTTGTCGACAAAGAACGTAAAAAAAATCGAAAAAAGAGTTAATTTTCTATTGGGCTGCTTCATGCAATAAGAATACCACTACCTTATAGACCAATCAATGGGGTTTTTTCCCATTTTAGTCAAAAATTCATTTACCTTAGAGAAATGGCGGCACCCCAAAAAGCCCGCGTACGCAGACAAAGGAGACGGATGAGCCGCAGTCAACACCAAATGGCGAGCCGGAGCCTGCACATGTGCAAATTTTTCCAACGCCGATCTCCCCCACAGCAAAAATGCGATCGGGTCCTCCCGAGAACAAAGCAGCTGCACAATCCGATCTGTAAAGCGCTCCCACCCCTGACCATGGTGCGATTTGGCCGCGTGAGCCCTCACCGTCAAGGTTGCATTGAGCAAGAGCACCCCCTGCCCCGCCCAATCGAGCAAGCACCCATGTTTTGGCCTGGGGACTCCTAAATCACTCTCGATCTCTTTGAATATATTCTGCAACGAAGGGGGAGGCCGCACACCCCTAGGCACGCTAAAAGAGAGACCATGCGCCTGCCCCGGCCCATGATAAGGGTCCTGTCCGATCACAACGACCCGTACCTGATCGAACGGAGTGTGAGTCAAGGCGGCAAACACCTCGTCTTTGGGAGGATAGACCTCCCTCCCCGCAGCCGCCTCAGCCTCTAAAAACGCCTTGAGCTCCTTCATGTAGGGGAGATTCCACTCCTCTGCCAAAAGATCTTTCCAATTTCCCATGCTCTAGAAAGCTACCATATTTTGGAAATTGACAGCAAAGGGAGATTTGCTCTACAATCCTTTCATCTTTGGGGACTGAATAATGAAAGACTTAGCTGAGAACAACCTGATCCGCTTCACGAACGTCACTCGCAAGAAGGACGCTATTTTTGCCAATTTTAAGGTAAAGGGATTGCGAAACGGGGTGGTATTTTCGGCCTCTATTTCAGTGGACATCAGTTCCTTAGAGCTCCATCCAGGCGACACGCTCGAGAAGATTGTAGAGCAATGCGCCCGGCACGGGGTGAAAGAGTTTAAAAAATCGGAGCTCCAATTCGAAGGAGTCTCCGCCGTTTCTCCTGAATATCTGGGTGTAGCGCAGCTTGGCTAGCGCGTTTGCATGGGGTGCAAGAGGCCGTAGGTTCAAATCCTATCACCCAGATTCCTTTTTTCTTATCTAGAAATATAGCTGCTCCGATATAATTTCCTCTCTATTTGTTAGAAAAAAAGGAAATTATGAAAAAGATTTTGTTGTCTCTGTCTTTAGGATGTCTCTGTAATTCGTTATGTGGCGAAGAAATTTTACCTCTTCAGTCATCCTCTCCAAGGGCGACAATCCAAATGTCTCCTTACGTCTACGGGTATGCTTTCCAGCCGGGATATGGCGTGAGCATCCGAAGAGAAGCTTCGGGACACACATTTGAACTGGCCCCTATGACAATGCCCCCCACAAGAGGATATTTTAGTAATTCCAGACACAGACTGGGATTAACCGGCTCCTACTACTATGCGATTAACAGAGACAATGCTTTTCAACCCTATTTAGGTATTAGCTATACTCAATTGACGAATCCACAAAACGGTTCTATCTCGAGCCTGATAGGAATACAAATTTGCAGAGCCGATGCCCTTAACCTCAACAAGTTTTCTGGATATTTTTTCCTTGATGTACTAGGCCCTGTGTTCGTGGACAAGTTTGGACTGAAGGCAAAAAATCTCGTGTTTCCCAGAATAGGAGCCGGGCTCCGGTTCTAGTATTTAGAGCAATCTTTTTGAAGTCTCCGTTTCCTTAGGGAGTTATGACTGAACCGTCACATCTGAATCCCTGTCAAAAATCGGTCATGTGGCAGGTAACGCACAAGTCAAGGACGCTCAAATGACCACGACAAGCCAATCACCAAAAAAAATCATCAGTGCATGGCACGAAGACCCAAATGAACAAAAGGCGCTTCTTAACCTTCTGAATCGAGAGGGATTTCCGTTAGAAGCCGCTGTCCGCAAAACTATTGCGCGAAGCCACCACCAAATTGCTATACATGCCGGAAAAGTTTTTGAAGGAGCCCCTCATCAAGGAGGAGGCAGGCTGGAAATGGATTTGTGGATTCAAATAGGTAATTTCGTTTTCCTCATCGAATCCAAAAGATCGGATTTTGACTGAGTTTTTCTGCAAGACAAAGAGGCAAGCAAAGATATCCACCTCGTCACCAGGACACCTGCAAAGTCGCATAAAAATTTGAATTATTGTACAATGCTAGCAGCTTAACTCACTTCAAGGAAGCAGAATGCAGCTTTTCGAATGTCTCCAAAGTATCCCCGACCCCCGTAAAAAGCGTGGAGTTCGTCACCCATTTCAGCCCGTGCTAAAGTTCGTCCTACTGGGATTTACTTGTCGGCTTGTAGCCATTGAACACATGGTCTCCTTCTTTAAGCCCATCTGGAGCCAACTCAAAGGGGCATTAGGATTCAATCGTCCAGAGCCGCCAGATCCTACCACTATTCGCCGCATGCTCAATGGTCTTAAGCCAGAGCAACTGCAGGGAGCTTTTGAGCAATGGGTCAGTGATTTGATCGGCAACCAGACATTTATGGCTTCTGTGGATGGAAAGGCGATGAGAAATGTGAAGGGAGAAAACGGGTTGGCTCTCATGCTGGTCAACGTTTTTGCTCACGATCTGAAACTGGCCATCGCTGAATACGCGATCAAGGCGAAAGAAGGGGAGCCGACTGTTTTGAAGGAAGCGTTGGCTCAACTCTTTAAACAGTATCCGGGACTCAAGATTCTTGTTGGGGACGCAGCGTTTGCCGGGAGAGAGTTGAATAAAGCGATTATCTCATTAGGCCGCGATTACATAGCCCAGATTAAGGAAAACCAGCCAAAGATGAAGAAATTGTTGGAGGAATGGTTCCAGAACAAGATCCTGAAGGAAGTTCCAGCCGCAGTAGCGGTTAAAAAAAAAGTTCGGAGAAGAACGGTGGGAGCTGTGGGTCGACAGTGATCTAGGAGCGATGTTAATAGGACGGTTGGCAAAGTTCCCTGGGCTAAAGCAAATCGCTTGCGTTCGGAAACGTATCTACGATAGGGAGCAACTTATAGTAGAAGAAATACGGTATCACGTCACCTCGGCTAGCAGAAGGAAGCTACCGCCTAAAAAGTTCCTGCGCGGCATCCGAAACCACTGGCAAATCGAAAACGCGTTGCATCATGTGAAAGACCGAAGCTGAAGCGAAGACAAGATGTACAGCAAGGTGCCCGAGCAAGGGTGGGTGTTGAGGAAGTTGAGAAATCAGGCCCTGAACATATTCAGAACATTGGCTGAGAAACCGGGGTGGAAAGAAGAAAGTATGCCGAAATGGAGCGCGCAATTGCTGAGTAGGCCTAAGCGGACTCTAGCGCTGATGAGAGGGCTATAAAACGACTTTGCAGGTGTCCTGGTTGGTTGGCCAGAGTGAAATTCAGCTGGAATTATTTGTAGCAAACCTTTAGAATTAGCCAAAATTTTCAGGGGGTTTTTATGACGCTAGCAGTTCGAGCAATAGGTCCAGGAACAGCTTTTCTCAGACATCAGTTGTCTTTATGTGCATTATCTAAGCAATCAGGCGTTAAAAAAGCTGCTTTTTCAACTTTTATGCATTTTAGTTTTCCTAGTCTAAGATCTAACTCACAATCATCGAATGCTTTAGTGTCTAGAGTTAATATCTCAAGATGCACCCATCAACCCAATGTGCAATTTCGTTTTTTTTCTAGCCAAAAAGATAGATCAGAATGCGTATTAACTCTTTATCATACAGATAAAAGGATAGCGGATTCGAAATGGTATGATACAACTAAAGTATCATTTTCTAAGCAAACAGCAAAAAAAGCTAACGATATAGTAGCTTCTTATTTTGGTGTAAGTCAGGAATGGGATAAAAAACTACTAGAATCTATTTTCTTGGATGATATTCAGCTCAATTGGTTTGAATTTACTAGGGTAAATAATCCTGACATTACTTTGGGGATTCAAATATCTGGAGATAGGAGTGTTGTTTTTAATGAAAATCCAGAAAATTTTTATGTTCCTATAGAAAGACCTATTAAGTTGTCTGTTACGGTTCGAAGTGTGCTCGTAAATAATAGTTATGAACTAGATTACGAACAAATAAGAAAGGAAATAGCTAGAGACTTTTCTATTGTCGCATTGTTTAATAGTAGTGCTTTTAAATGTGTAACAGCATGCAGCACAAATCTTGGCTTCGCTAGAACTTTAGAAAGACTTGATATATACCCTTCGTGAATCAAAATTTTCATTCACGAAGGGTATAAACGCCATATCCCGCAGACGCAGCGATGTTTCTTTTCGCCTGTCCGTTTCTCTATCGACGTTGAGTAGAAATGAACGGATATGTAGTCGGTCCCGCTCTCCACAAGCTTCTTAATATCAATGGTCGTATCCCTATAGCTTTCCTTTTGCCACTTCGCTTGGCCCACAAGGTCATTCTCGAAGCAGTGCAATGCAAGAGATCTCGATGAGGACGTCCATGGGGAGGCGTCCCACTTGCATGGCTTGGCGGGCGGGCTTGACGGGATGGTGAAATGTTTCAGCGTAGATCGCATTCACTGCTTGGAAGTCGTCCATGTTTTTTAAATACACTTCGGCTTTCACAACGTCTTCGAATCCGAGTCCGGCCTCTTGGAGAATTGCTTCGATGTTTGCAAAAACGCGGCGGGTCTGTTCCTGGATTGTGGGGCCGACTACTTTCCCCGTCTCCGGATCGAGGGGAATTTGCCCAGAAACGAACAGGAAAGAGCCAGCAATCACTCCCTGGCTATAGGGACCAATGGCTTTGGGAGCGTCTCTTGTTTCAACTTTTTGCATTGAAAAATCCTTCATTGTACATTGAAATAAATTCGCCGGGATGGGGAGCAATAGTGGGGGGGAGCATGGCGAGCTTCAGTAGGGTGGAGGGGTCCTTCAGGCCGTCTCCTGTGAGGATGCAAACGACCTTTTTTCCTTGTAGGTGTTCGGCGAGTTGAATCACGGCAGCTAAAGTGGCGGCGGCGGCGCTCTCAACAAAGAGCCGCTCTTGTTTGGAAAGCAAATGCTGCGCAGCCAAGATTTCTTGATCGCTCGCTGCGATGGCCTGTCCGTGGGTTGAATAAATCGCATCGAGGGCTTTTACGCCATCGAGGGGGTCTCCAATGGCGATGGCAGACGCAATGGTATGGGCGCCTTGAATGGGGGCCACGTTCGCCTCTTTGCGATTGAAACTGTGAATCACAGGGGCGGCCCCTTCTGCCTGCACTCCCACTAATTGGGGCAGTTTTGCAATGAGGCCGAGCTCTTGGTATTCTCTAAAGCCTTTGGCGTAGCTGGCGATGTTCGTCCCGCAGCCGATGGGGACAATGACGACGTCGGGTGGATGAAAGGCGAATTGATCAATCAGTTCAAAGGCTGCTGTCTTGGCCCCCTCGACTCGGAAGGCGTAGTCTCCTGCTAAATAGAACCCCTTTTCAATGGCCACTGTTTCAGCGAGTCTTGCGGCGTCGTTATAACTCCCTTTCACTTGTATGATGTGGCCCCCAAAGGCGATGACTTGAGCGAGTTTTCCCATCGGCACCCCTTCGGGGACGAAGACAAAGCAAGGGAGGTGGGCTTGGGCTGCGTAGCAGGCGCAGGAGGCGGCCATATTCCCCGTAGAAGCGAGTACAATTCCTGGAGCTCCCATCTCTTTGGCTACGGTGAGATCGACAGCAGATCCTCGATCTTTGAAGGAACCTGTGGGGTTTTTCGACTCGAGTTTGAAATAGAGGTCGATGCCAAATTTTTTCCCTAAATTCTGACTTTTAATCAGGGGTGTTGCAACTTCTCTTAGCGAGACAAATTGGGCATGGTCTTTGATGGGGAGCAGCGGGAGATACTTGGCCAAACAGGGGGTCGTTTGCTTGAAATAGTCGAGATGGAGTTTCGATCGGATTTTTCCCAAATCCATGACGACTTCCCAGGGGCCGCCGGGCCCGGTAAAGACGAGGTTGCGGGGCGTCACTTCGCCTTTGGTCTGAAAATCAATCAATGTATACATGGGATTTCAGTATGGGTAGTCAATGATTTTTTGTCAGTAGCGCCGTTACTTCGACGTGGTCTGTCCCAGGAAAGAGGAGGTAACCGCGAGATTCTGCAACAACCCACCCCGCTTCTTGCAGCAGCTCCGCATCTCTGCGAAAACTTCCGAAGTCACAGCTCACATAAATAAGGCTCCCAGCCCACTCCTTCAGGGCATTCAGTAGAGTGCTTCCGAGTCCTTTGCGGGGAGGGTCTACGATGACGCAGTCACTCATCGCTAAAAAGGGATGAGCCTTCTCGGCATCGAGGCAGTGAAACTGGACGTGTTTGGGAGCGTGCATGGCTCGGAAACAAAGCTCCGCATAGGGGTTGTTCTCTACGAGGTGAACCGAGGTGCAGGTGGGTGCGGCAAGTAGTCCGAGCGCTCCTACGCCGGAGTAGAGCTCGGTCAGTCGCGCTTGCTCGGGAACCCATCGAACTACATCCGCGGAGAGGCGCTCGAAGAGGCGCCAGTGGGCTTGTGAAAATGAGGCGGGGTGAAAGGGGATTTCTAAGGGGCCGAGGGTTTGGTACAGAAAGGGCTCTCCGAAACAGTGTTGCCAAGTGGGACCAAAGATCCGGTTGGTGATCTGGGGTTGGAAGTTACTCCAGATCGAATGCCACACATCCTCTTTGCGCAATTGCTCAATAAATTTCTTGATAACAAGAGTCTCTTCGGGAACATTCCATACAAGAGCGAGTTGTATTTTTTCTGTTTTTAGGTCGACTAGGCACTGGATATAGCGGAGTAATCCCCCTTTCTCGTCGTAGGGGGGAATTTGCTCTTCCTGGATGGCCCGAACGATAAAAGCCACGGCGCGGTTGATGGCGGGGTGGTGGACCTGGCAGTGGGGGATCTCCAAAGCGAGATGCGATCCGGAGCGAAAGAGCCCAATCACAGGGGGGG
>CAYHED010000004.1:0-22460 GCA_964355615.1 uncultured bacterium | reverse complement strand
TCTTCTCGGTGCTCTCGGTGGTTATAAATTTTCCGCTTAGGTTAACGAACCTGTTTCCCTTCTTCGTAGTAAGCCACTGTTAGATTGCCGTTCTGGTCGTACTTCCGCTTTTCGCCTTGGAGTTGATCGTAGACAAAGGTTTGTTCCAGTGCAGGGCTGCCGCTATCATAGTACTTGTTGAATTTCCCGTGGCGAAGCCCCTCTTGGAATTCTCCTTCAAAGACAAGTACCCCTTCTCCATTCCAGTTTTGGACGAGCCCCTGTAATTGATCGTGAACATAGAAGCAAAGGCTCTCAAGAGCTCCATTGGGGTGGTAGCCTTTTTCTTCGCCCTCTCTCAGATCGTTCGCATAGAGGATCTCTTTATAAACCGCTCCATTGGGATAGTACTGTGTCACTTTCCCATGCTTTTGATCCGCTACCAGTTCAATCGTCGCAGACAGTTTCCCATCTGGTGCATAGAGATTGGCCACACCTTCTTTTTTCCCCTGAACGTAAGGGGTCTCTGCTAAGAGAACGCCATCAGGAGAGTACTCAGCCACAACCCCTTCAGCGATGTCATTTTCGAAGTGGGCTTCCAGTGCTTTCACTTTTTCTTTCCCAGCTTGTGGGGCATAGAACAGTGTATGAGGACCATTCTTTAAGTTATTCCGATAGTAGGTGACGACCTCTTTGCCATCGGGCGTATGCTGGAAAAATCGGCCTTCGAGTTTCCCTTGGAGGTAGTTCGCCTCTTCGACAAGAAGATCGCTTACATCCCACATTTGCTTGACTCCATGGAGTTTGCCGTGTTGGTATTTCACGCGGGTTTGTACATGGCCGTTGGGGTAATAAACCACTTCTTCCCCATGCAGCTCTCCTATTTCATTATAGGAGAGAAGGTGCCGTACCGCATCTTTAGCAAAGTAGGTCACGTGTTGTCCCACAGGCACCCCTGCAGCAAAAATCTGGAGCGACTGCAAGGAACCATCGGCAAACCAGGAACGGACTTCTCCATCAGGTCTGTCTTCTACAAAGGACATCACTTTTTCTGGTTTCCCGTTTTCAAAAAAGAGCTCCTGCTTGCCTTCTCTCTTTCCATGGATGTAGTGAGCGCGACTTTTAATCTGCTCTTTGTTCCACCAGGAGAGGACCGTGCCATGGAATAACCCTTGATCAAAATAGGCCTCAAAGAGGGGATCTCCCTGCTCAGTCCACTCCCTTTGCCAGCCCTGTTTTTTTCCCATAGCAAATTCTGCTCGTACTCTGAGTTGCCCATTTTCATACCACTCGTTTTGGATCCCTTCAGGCACATTATTTTGGAAATAGGCATCGAGGCGTGCGTTGCCGTTCGAATACCATTCGCCCACTTGCCCTTCTTTCATTCCATTTGCAAAATGCATACGGCATGCGAGGACCCCATTGGCATGCCATTCTTCGTGCAGCCCTTCCCTCTTTTGATCGGCGTAGCAAGTGGACACTCTCATCTGGCCCGAAGGGTAGTACTCCTTCTGAGGTCCTTCGAGTTTTCCTTGCGAGAAATACTGCTCCATTTTAAG
This sequence comes from uncultured bacterium, assembly GCA_964355615.1. Lineage (GTDB taxonomy): Bacteria > Chlamydiota > Chlamydiia > Chlamydiales > SM23-39 > CAIVVG01. The sequence goes on along the minus strand of CAYHED010000004.1, from coordinate 20,922 downwards.
GGTCCCATCGGGATACCACTCTAAGAAGGGACCATCAAACTTCTCACTGACGATGGAAAACTCCCGGATCTTATTGCCTTGCTCATTGTACTCTATGATCGGCGACTCCAACTGACCTTCCTTGCCAAAGTTGGCCAGGTAAGCTACAGCGCCGGATGGGTAATTGCGCCAGTGTTTGCCCACAGCAACTCCATCGGCATAGCGTCCCTCTCCAATGAGCTTTCCATCTTCCCCAAAGTACTGTTCTTTCCCTTCTTTTTTTCCATTTTTGTAGTTGAGGCGGTAGGACTCTTTCCCATTTGCATGATACCGGATGTGAGCACCGATGGGCTCCCCTTCTCGGAAATTGATCACTTCTACCACGTTTCTTTGCTCGTCATAGGCGATCACAGCGGGATTTTTACCCTCGGCATGGAGCTTCCCTTCTGCATATTGCTGCTGAAGGCGAAGAAGGCCCGAAGGGAACCAGTACTTGGCTGTTCCGTGGGCTTTCCCATCTAGGTGAGGAATTTGGGCAGTTTTCACCCCCGTATCGCTATATTGGATGAGGTCTCCTTGCAGAAGCCCTTCCTTATAGTTCGCCTCTTCTTTGATTTTCCCATCTTCATAATAGGAGTAGGCAGCTCCCTCTGGTTTTCCTTCCCGGTAAGAAGCCACCGACTGAACTTGTCCATTGGGATAAAAAACTTTTGCCTCTCCCTCCAAAACTCCTAGCTGGTAATGGGCCGCGCGGAGCAGTTTTCCCTCAGGAGAAAATTCCACTTGGGGACCGTGAGGGACAAGAGAACTCTTCCACTCTTTTGCCACAGGAGTTTCTGGGTCCATCAACATGACATCCATTTCCGACTGGATCTGGCTGTTTTCATAGAAAGTGACCTGCTTTACAACCTGTTCGGATCCATCGGGAGTCGGCTCGTAAAATCGGATCACCTGAGGAACGCCCTGTGGATAGGCCTGCACAATTTCGATTCTCCAATTCGGCTGGCGCGGTTTTAAAGGGATATTGAGAGGTGCGGGAGTTGCCGCGGAAGCGGCTAGAGCCAAGGTAACAACCAACAAAACAGCCAGTTTCTTCATACAAATTTCTCCAATGGTGAATAGGCCAGGTTAGAACATCTGGCAAATTTTCTCAAGACTCTATATTATTTCTCGGTATGGCAAGCCCCTCCTCTAGTTACGCAACGGTTGCGTCAGGCTCTTCTCGCTACGACACCCCCACGGGATTTGAACTAGACCCTCCTAAGACACCCTCCTGGACAGAACGGGTGTCAGTGCAAATAACCCGTGGGATGATCCGAACATTCTGGACAGTTTGCCTTGTCGTTGTGCAGGTTTCTACAGCTGTCTTCCGCATGTACTACTGGATTGCCGAACGGCTCTGGTTAGGCCCCTGCCCCCACAAAGCCACTTACAGAGGACTCGCCCAGATCGCTCGAAGTGAAAATACCGGAGAGCTTCGCGAATTTATGGCCCACCGGGCTAAGCTAGAAACCATCTCCGGATTTTTTATGGGAGAATTTCTAGCCCTTTCCAAAGACAAAAACCAGAACCAGGACCTGGAACAAGACCTGCACAAACACTTATTGAAAATCATGCAGGGGGCTCAGGTCCACTTGGATGACGGCGGGGCTCTATTTAGGGTCTGGCAGGAACATCCCAGCGCCAGTCCACGCAGGTCCTCTCACAGCCAATGGAAGGAGACGATCGAATTAGGCCACTGTCTCTTTGGACTCGTCCAAAGGGGGGAGCATTTGCATACCTGCTTCCAATTTGAAAACTCCCCCGTCTGGGGCAGCATCATGACTCCGATTCACCACCTCATCGATTACCTCCGCTACAAAAGTACAGACCAGAACCAGGGTCCCGCTGGAAGTTCTCCCCACGTGGACCATCGCCCCCTCGCCTTGCATGTCGACGTGGATGCCTATTTCAAGGCGCGGGAGAATTTGACCGACTCTCCTCAGGATGAACCGGCCCCGGCTCCTTCACCTCTGGCCTCTCCCGATTCCCAAAGAGGTCGGGAAGTGTGAGCTCCTTCTCTTTTTTTCCTTGCGTAAATAGGAGGGTGCCCTCAGGGGACACTTTTCCCGAAGCAAAAAATTCGAGGGCCCACCCATCTGACAGCACCTTCCGATTGAGCAGCACCGAGATCCCGTGCAAGGAGACCGGCTTGAGCGGACGCATTTCCTTCCGGTCAATGCAGCGAGTCTCAAAGACCCAATTAGAGCCCTCTTTGCGCAACTTCCCTTCCCAATCAGACTGGGTCGCTACAGCCATCCGCTGACACACTTCGCAGGTCTGCTGAAAAAGCGCTACATCGGTGTCAAACCGCTTATGCACAATCGCATCGTGCCCCCTCCAACCAATGAGCCCTCCGACCAAGAGGATGAGAGTGAACCCGACCAGGAGCTCTAACAACGTAAACGGGCGCTTCACTTCTGGCTTGTTTGGTAGTTGTCTAATGCCTGGGACGTAATTTCAAAGTCGTTATTGACGACCTTGATATCAAATTTTTTGCCCCAACCATCGAGTACCAATTTATCCGGATCTTTCGCCAGTCCTATTTTCTTCAGGTACTCAACTGCGTTTTCCGACACAGTTGGTAGGGCTTGTACCCCTCCAGCCTCTGCTGCACAGATCTGTAACAGGTCATAGAGCTGCTGTTTCCCCTGCTCTGTCCGAAAGGCCCTCCCCTTCTCCAAAGTGCCGCGCATGTTGTAGCCAATTGCGCCCGTAATCAGGGTAATAATCAGAATAGAAATCATGATTTCTAGGAGAGTGAATGCTCTTTTTTTTCTTTTCATATCGTTCCTTTTTTAACTCGTTGCAAAAGAACTCACGTCGGTCAAAGGGAGCATGACCGAAAGTAATACAAACCCCACAATCAGTCCCAATACCAGAAGCAAAATGGGCTGCGCCATCGTCGCAAACTGGGATAGGGTCCTTTCCAGCTCTTCTTCATAAATTTGTGCAATCTGATGAAGCATAAAGGAAAGGCTCCCCCCTTCTGAAGCGATCGCAAGCATACGGGGAATCAACGGAGGAATCAAGGGATGATTGTGAAATGCAGCGTGGATCGGCTCTCCTTGCAGTATACGCCCCTCCGCCGATGCGATCACCTCTTCCAATAAGGGGTGCCTCAACGTCTTTCTCGCTTGAGCAAAGGCTTCCACAGCGGGCACGCCCCCTTCCAAAAGGGTCGCCGTAGAGCGGCAAAAGCGGACAAAGGCCACTTTCGCTAAGAGGGGCTTTAAAAAAGGGAGCCCCAACGTCCAACTCGAGATCTTCGCCCTTCCTTTCTTGGAAAATCGGAGCCCTATTCCCCCTCCCACACACCCTATAAGAAGAACAAGTAGGTAGGGCTTCGCCGCACAGGCCATTTTGCTTGCGCCGAACACCAATTGGGTAAAGGGGTGAAGGGTACGTCCCTCAAAAAGGCCCTGCAAGGAGGGAACTACGAAAAAGAGGAGGGCGCAAAAGACAAAGAGGCAAAATCCACTGAGAAGTGCTGGATAGAGGAGGGCCGCCATGAGTTGCTTTTGCACTTGGAGCTGCTTGGAGATCAAAGCGACCAGTTCTTGAAGCGCCCGGTTGAGCGTCCCCGTTTGCTCCGCATTGGCAACCATAGCAACATAGAGGAGATCAAAACTCTCTGGGTGGTGAGAGAGGCTGGTAGAGAAAGGGACCCCGCTCCGCACCTGATCGCAGAGGTCGATGAAGAGCCGATGGGCTTTTTGCTTCCGGTATTTTTCCTCCAATGCTGAGAGGGCCTCAAAAAGGGGGAGCCCCGCTTCCAGAAGGCGCCCCATTTCACGGGTGAGATTGAGGACCTCTTGCTTAGAGAGAGCTACGCTCCTCTGTTTATCCGTGAGGGGCACAATCCGAATGACCGGAATTTGGAGCCGCACCAATTTGAGTTTGGCCGCATGAAGACTATCTGCATCGATCGTCCCTTCCTCTTTTTTCCCCTTCTCAGCGACTGCGGTGTATCGAAATAAAGGCATCTATCACCCCTCTTTGGTGTCGATGCGAGTGACGCGGAGCAATTCGGCGCTGGTGGTGATTCCCGCAGCAACAAGCCTGGCTCCCTGATCGAAAAGAGAGACCATCCCTTGCGCTAATGCCACGCGACGGAGCTCCTCCCCGTCCTGACTTTTGAGAACCTGTGTCTTGATCGAGGAAGTCACCTGCATCACCTCATAAATACCATGCCGTCCCTTGTACCCCGTTTGGAAACAGGCACCACATCCCACCCCCCGATAAAAAGGTCCCCCTTCCCACCCCGCAAGGCCGAGCTCTTCTAGCTCCGGCTCGGAGGGATTATAACTATGCTTGCAATGCGGACAAATGCACCGGATCAATCGTTGCGCAATGACCCCTAAAATCGATGAGGCGAGCAAATAGGGCTCGATCCCCATGTCTGCCAATCGGGTGAGCGCTGACGGGGCATCATTGGTGTGGAGCGTGCTCAGAACTAAGTGCCCTGTTAGCGATGCTTGAATGGCGATTTCGGCCGTCTCCTTATCTCGGATCTCCCCGATCATGATCACATCGGGATCTTGCCTTAAAATGTGGCGGAGCCCCTTGGCAAAAGTCAGTTCAATTTTTGGACTGACGTTCATCTGAGAGATACCCGGAAGCTTGTATTCCACAGGATCTTCAACGGTAATGATGTTCATTTCCGAGGCATTGATTTCAGATAAGGCGCTATATAAGGTCGTCGTTTTCCCGCTTCCCGTCGGCCCCGTCACCAGTACAATCCCCTCAGGCATCTGCACCAATTTTCTCAGCAGCCTTAAAGAATAGTCATCCATCCCGATCCGGTCGAGACCCATGACGACATTCCCCTTATCCAAGATACGCAACACCACCCGCTCGCCATAGACAATCGGAAGGGTACTAACTCGAAAATCGATCTCTCTTCCCCCATGGCGCAGTTTGATCCTCCCATCCTGAGGCAACCGCGTTTCAGCGATGTCCATTTTCGCCATCACCTTCACCCGAGTTACGATCTGGCTTTGCACATCCCTTGGAGGCGTGTGCCGCTTCAGCAATACCCCATCGATCCGGTAGCGCACATGGAGCCCTTCAGCTGTAGGTTCAAAGTGAATATCAGAAGCTCCCTGCCCAATCGCCTCAACCAAAATAGCATTGACCATCCGGATGACTGGGTTCTCCTCCCCCCGCTCGAGCAGATCATACCCCTCCTGCGCCTCTTCTCCCGAAGGCGATGATCCTTGAGCAAACAGCTCCTTGGTCTCTTCCTCTTTTTGGTGGTAACACTGCTCAATCGCAGACTCGATCAATTCGAGAGGACAATAGACAGGAACAAGAGTTTTTTTTAAGAGGAGCTTGACCTCTTCTAACGACTCCAAATCCAGCGGATCTGCTACAGCGATGATGACCCGATCTTCCTCTTGCTGCAGGGGAAGCAAATGTTTCTGTTTAGCAAGTAAGTAAGGGATCAGAGCGATACGCCCTGCCACCAAAGAGAAATGGGAAATCTGCTCGTGGATCGGGAGTCCAAATCGCTCAGCTAGTTCTCTTGCATTCGACATATCGCCCCAATAAAAAATGAACCACAGAGGCACAGAGGGAGGGGAGGTAGCACAGAGGAAAAACCGTTGCCGCAAAACGCGGCAAGTTGGGGAGCGTCTTTGCTCTTGCCGCGCCTCGCGGCAGGACATTCTCTTTTTTGCTCTCGCAAAAAAGAGATTCTTCCCCTCCGTGCTACCTCCCTCTCCTCTGTGTCTCTGTGGTTAATTTTTTTTCTTAATTCCATTAGTATATGTCAAACAACGTCTTCAAGCTATGGTCGAAGAGATGTCTCCTCTCGTCCTTTTTTGCTTGATCGATAATCGCCAAAAACTCAGGGATATCTCCCGCCCGTTTCTGATATTCAGCTTGCCGTATGCAGCGCAAATCCTCCACAGGATCGTGGATGATGTGGGGAGTGATGAAGATGAACATCTCTGTGCTCATATCGGTCTGTCTGGTTAAGCCAAAGAGTTTACCTAAGCCCGGCAAATCGCCCAAGAAAGGGATTTTATCGCGCGTATCTTCCTGGATCTTGCGGCGCAGTCCCCCTAAAATGACCGTCTCGCCATCGGCGACCCGCACCTCGTTTTCCATATGGCGGCGCGTGACGGGGGGGCGGTCATTGGTCGTGATCTGCGGCGTATCAAATTCGAGATTTGTCAGCAGCGCAACAAACCCAGGGCCATCTCCATCTTCATCGGGCAAGTGGATCGTCGGTGTAAGGACGATGGTAATCCCGTACTGAGCCCGCGTATAGGACTGCTCAATGGTGACCCCACCCGCCGTGTTCAACTGGATCGCCCCGTTATTGATCGAGATCTCCTCTACAATCGATACGGTAGCAGGTGTTTGATTGATCGCTAAAACAGAAGGGTTGGCATTGATCCGAAGATCTTCTTGCGCAAGCAAGAAATTGAAAGCCAAGTCAGCCGCCGGCCAACTGCCATTCTGGCGGCTAAAGAGGTAGGAGAGGACGCCCCGATTGACCGCATCGCGCGAAGCGTCAAATGTCATGGCATTTTGGTTTTTGCCGCTCTTATTGGTGCCAAACTGGAGTAAATTGAATCCCACTTGTCTCTGATCGCGCAGTTTCTTTTCCACGAGCAAGACATCGAGCTGTACCATTCGCTTCGGCGTGTCGATTTTTTTCAAAAGCGACTTGATCTTGGGTAATTCTTCGCGCCGCACCACCATCAAAAGAGAGGTTGTCTTCTCGTCGACGATGAAGTTGCCGAACGTCGGCTTGGCCCCTTTATCAATCGTCCCTGGCTGAATGAAAGCCGGATTGGCTGGAAGCACCGGATTGAACGCCGTGCTCCGATCGGGAAAGACTTGCGACGGGTTCGGCTCCTGCGGCATCACAGCCAAAGTGGGGGGAGGGCCAGCCGGAGCCTGTTGCGGGGCCGGCTCGGTCTTTTTATCCAACGTAGATCCGATCAGCGAGTCGTAGACCTTGGACATCACTTCCGCAATATCGGTTGGATTCGAGTGTTTACAGGCGTACCAATAGATGACTTTTTCACTCGGGTCTTCTAGCTGCCCTTCTAAATCGTGCAACATCCTCTCGGCTCGGTCCACGGTCTCTGTTTCGCCGATCAAAATAAGCCCTTGGGGCAAAACCAAAGAGATCAGTTCATCGGCCGCCGAGGGGAAAAGGGTGGTGCGAGGTTTATTGGCCCCGCCATCAGAGAAAACAGCCTTCAAAACCCGATCTCCCTCTTGCGGGCTGATCTTCAAGAGGTTGACGACCCGAACCACTTTTCCCTTTCCCTGTTCCCAAATAGCATGGTAGAGCCCCATCAACTTGGCCACCGTCTCCCGGCTTGAAACGACGATCACTTTTGAGCCGATCGATTGAACCGTCGTCTGTTTTGCATCGGAAAACCGCTCTAAGAAGACCTGCACCGACTTGATTTGTTCCACAGGAGGCGAGAGGACAAAGAAAATACGCGTCTGAGGATCAAAGAGATCGAGATCTTCCTCCCGAGCCACGATCGCTTCAGCTCCCGAGGGGTCCATTTTTGCAATGTAAAGCTGCTTTACAAAGGGGTTGAGTTTTTTAATCGCGATCCCATTTTGCATCAAAATGAGATCGATCATCTCATTCCACGACTCATGGGGCAGCGGGATGCTTGAAAAGAGGGAAATTTTGATCGCACTGAGCTCAGCCGGAATGATATAGAGGAAATCGCTCCCCCCATATTCCATGATGAGCTGAGACAAGGTAACTTCCCCCACGTCCCACAAGGCATAAGCCTCATCCGAGTGAGAGGCTTCATGGACAGAGGCCCTTCTCCACTCCTCTTGCAAGCTGTGCATCTTCAAGCGGAGATGGCGCACCTGATCCAATACGGAGCGGTATTCCGATTCTTGGCCCTCTTTAAGGGAGAGTTCCTTGGCTGTTTTGAATTTTTCCGCCAGCTCGAGGCGGATCTGGGAGAGCGAAGTATTGAAGTGTTGAGCCCCTTCCAAGTCAGACTGCAACTCTGCAAAGAGCGGCATCGCTAAAACTAACAAGAGCCGTAACAGTACGGTACTAGGCTGGCGACAGAAAAAACGATATAATGATGTAACGATAAAGATAATCCATCGTTGATCTTGCAAAACGCGCCAAAGCTTTCTCATTTTGGTTTTGCTCCCGACGTCAATTTACGAGGTTGCACAGTGACCTCAATCGGCACCATTTGAGAGCGATTGGCTGCAAAAAAACGACCCAAAATGACTTTTTGCCCCTGCTTCAATTCAATCCCCTCGAACACAACCAACTCTCCCGTCCACTTGCCATTCAAAAACGCATCCCGATCTTCTTTTTTCCGGAGAATCTTCCATCGCCCTTTTGTCTTTACCACCCAATCTCCCACCTTCAAGATCAAGCACTGCTTTTCTAGCATGCAGCTGATCTGTTTGTCGGAGCGGACCCGGATCGCACTAAACAGCTCTTCCCCTTTGATCTTCAAAGGGGTAAGTGGGGCAGCGGCGAGAGACACCTTAGCGTACTCGTTCCCATCCCACCCTTCCAATACGAGCCCTTTTTCTTGCTCGCTCAAGAGATGAGCAATCGGGGATGTTTCCTCAGCTGCTGGGGCGCTCATCCATTTGCCGTTTTTCCACACAAGCCACTCACTGGCTTGAATTTCCAAACGCCCCTCTTCTGCCCCCCCCCACTCCAATCTCTGCCCGCCCCGGCGCGCCTCTCCATAACGGGCACGCACCAAATCGGCTCCTAACCATTTTGCTTCAGTCAGCAATTTAAAGGGAGATCCTTCTGGCAATTCTTCCACCGTCTGAAGAGGACTCTCCTGAATCTGCAGGGTAAAACTCTTCTCACAGTGGGGCTGGCTCGGATCTGTTTTCAAACACAACTGGCCATGCACTATCTGTCCCGTTTCTTGTTCCAAGTCCACCCAAAAAGGACTTTCCTGAGAAGCAAATGTGAGCTGATCCCGGTTCTCATAGACTAAATCGAGACGGCAAGGGAGCGCCACCTTCTTGCACTGCCCCCCTTTTTTGGAGCGGAGGAACAGCTGAGAGCGCCCCGCCTCCTTCCCAGGCCTTGAAGGGGCAAAAAAACAATCCAGCTCTTGAGACAGGTCGGGAAGCGGAATAGAAAACGCCTTTTTCGGCTCCATTAACTGAAAAGAGAGAGGAGCTTGCGACTGTGCAGACACCCGTTCCTTCGTTAAATTCATGGGGAGATCCCCCCCTGCCCACACAGATATGAGGAATGGCAAGAAGAGGCAAAGCGCACCCCCAATTAAACCGAACCCCCTCCAGACCAACCGCTCAGGAAAATAGAGAACCGCTTTCAGAAAATCCATAACCAATCACTATAAGAGATTAGGAAGAAAAAGATAAGGATAACCTGAAGCCCGCTTAGCTCCAACACATTACAGCACCCCCTCCCAAGAGAGGGATTGCTAATAATTAGACTAAAGCCTTAAATGGAGCTTAAGGCCAGAAAGGTCAAATAAGGCCTGGCCCTCATTGGAGATTTGTATGAACAAGAATAAAATCATAGATAAGTTGAAAGAGGGCATCTCTGTCCACGAAGTAGAATCTTTTGCCCGAAAACATACGAGTGAAGTTTTCACGCTCGTCGCACTGATCGTGGGTTCTGTATCGAGTATTTTCGACTTTTTTACCGGCCCTTCGATGACCATCCTCTTCTTAGCTGCGGGCTTCGCAGCGGGGATGTTGTTCACTGAGCAGATGGACCGAGCCCTCAAGCAACTGTTCCACTTTACAGAAAAGCAAGAGAAGACGACCCGTATGATCATTGGCGGAGTGAAGATTGTCGTGGGTATTTTTATCCCCTTCGTCCTCTTTGGAGTGTACGGCCTGCTCGCAGGATCATCCTACAATTACTACTCTCGCCATGCAGGGAACGTAGGAAGCGACAAGCCCTCCCGATCTCAGAAGGGCCATAGCAGCGACGAACACGACTAGTTATACTCGGCTTGATGTACAGCTCGCCCAAGGCGAGGGCCGAGTAAACATGCGCTCAGCACGATCCCAAAACTGGGAATGAACTGGGTAGAGCGTCCTACACAGCTGAGACCGTATTGGATCAGTTGTGTAATCGACGCTATCCAGGAAAACTCGACGGCAAGAGTCGCACAACCTCCCCGCATTCCGTGTTCGTCAAATGTGGGAGCCTTTTCGAAAACGGGCGTCACTACTCCGCTGACCAAATAAGCCACCGCACTCATCGCACCCAAGAGCAGGGGACTTTTCCCTGCAATCGCCGCAGCTGTCAATCCGACAGCCGCTGTGCCCAAAAGCTCAAATCCTTTCTCGATTGTTGTCATGGTTCTCTCCTATACGTATGCTGGTGGAGCTGAAGGCTCTGCCGGTTGGAAAGACGCCTCGTAGGAAGGAGGGGCGAATGCGGGATAGAGTTGTGCAGGAACATACGTCTGGTAATCCCTGGCTATCGCTGCCCTTGCTTTCATAGCCATTGGCTGCAATTTTTGAGCACAAAGCGCCTCATTTTCTGCCGCATCCCCCCAGTGGTAAAACGAGTTGTACAAACCAAATGCTGTACCCGCAAGCAGGGCCGCATAACCAGCGGTAATTAACATGGGAGCCACCACTACACCCGCTAGCAAACTAGCCGCACCAGCCAAGGCTGTCACCCCGGAAAAGAGTCGGTTGCGACTATTTTCATAGTTGCGCTCGTGAATTTCTGCGCGGAATGCTAATAGTTGTAGTACTTCACCTGGAACCCCGTCTGTTTGCGCATTAGTTCTGTCGCGCTTTGCCCAGTTAAGAGCCCTTGATTCAACATCGTATTGTCCATGAAACACCCCGACAACGCAAGCTGCCACAAGCAGCGCCAAGCCACCGATCCAGAGATCCGTAGCGGCGGAAGCATCCCGTTTTTCTTCTTCTGTCTTAGGACGCCTCTCTGCAGAAGGAGCTTGGATGACCACCGTCTCGCGGCGACCCCAGCTCGACAACAACCCATGTAAAAATCCATCCTGGTAGCGGTCCCTAAAGTAATCTCCACAGAAATAATAATTCGGAGCAGCGCATCGAATGTATACTTGGCGTGCCGGGGATTGTCTCTCTATCACCACACGAACCGCCGCATTTTGCGGAAGGCCGCGGGCCGTCCCTGCAAAAGCTTCACAATTATCAACTACCCCTGCCCAATAACATGGGTCATAACTCGGACTTACTGCCATACGAACACTCCCTGTTAGTTTCTGGCGGAGAGTATACGGCTTTTTTGATTTAACACAATCTTAAAAAAATTTTTACGATCCCAGCGCCTTTTGCCGCTCGGCCACGTAGTGCATCAAATCCACTTGTTTCTCTGAGAAGCTCCCCAAAACGGGGTCGAGGGCACTGGGGTCGCTCTCTGCGTAGGCCCGGAACTCTTCCCAGGCGGCCTTCTCGCCGGGCTGGTTTTTGAGCTCCTGGTGGAGGGTAGCGATCCGGATCAGGAGCTGGGCGTACAGGACGGGGTGCTGGGGGCCCTTCATCTGCTCTTTCAGGGCCACAGCGTGCTCTAAAGCCTGCTGATAGGCGCCCTGCTCAATCAAAAGGCTTCCCGCGGCAAACGCAGCATGGAGAGGGGCGACTCCTTGAGAGCGGACCAAAATACCTCGCGCGATTTTGAGTGCCTCTTCTGTGCGGCCCAAGCTCAAGAGTTTTTGCGCAATGGCGGGCTCATACTTCTTCTTCAACGCGGGGGCTTTGCTGAAAGCGGCTTCCATCGCGGTATATTTCGCATCGTCTTTGGGCTCTGAGAGCCATGCAGAATAGGCGACCTCTGCTTGTAGATACGTTTCAGCGCTCGGACCCGAAGTCGCGTAAGCGATGATCACAAAGATGACCCCTAAGACGGCAGCGCCACCCATCAACAGTTCTTTTTTCCGAAATAAAAATAGCTCAATCATAGACTTCCTTGTATACCTGTTCCATTCCATCAAGAGTATGCTCTAAAGTAAAGTGTTTTTCAACGCGTTCTCGGGCCGCCTCTCCCAATATGCGGCAGAGGTCGGGGTCTTGACGTAGAGCCAAGACCGCTTCGGCAACGCGAGCTGGCGCAAACGGCGGCACTTGGATACCCGTTACTCCGTCAACGCACACTTCTCCCAATCCTCCAGTTGCCGTAGCCACGAGGGGCTTGCCCAAGTAAGCCGCTTGCAAAATGGCCTGCGACACTCCTTCGTGGGCTGTGCTGAGTAGAGCAAAGACATCGAGCGCCGCCATCGCCGCAAAGGGGGAGTCGAGATGCCCCGTGAAAAAAACGATGCCTTCTAAATTGAGCGCGCGGGCCTGTGCGCGGTACGTTTCGGCATGCCCTCCGCCGATGATGATCCATTTGAGCGAGGAGTGCTCTCTGAGCAGTTGAGCCGCTTGGAGCAAATCTCCGATCCCTTTCCACGAGCGCATAAAACAGGCCGTCCCAACGAGAAAGTCGGTCTCTGCAAGGCCCAGCTGCTGTCGAAGAGGGAGCTCTTGGGCCATGACAATGCGCTTGGGATCGACCCCCGTTGGAATGGAGCGGCATTTTTGGACAGAAATCATCGGCAAGATCGAACTACAGGTCGTCACCACAAAATCGGAGAGCATTCCGTAGAGGAGCCGCCTATTGAGACCGGGCTTGATCGGCGTGGAGAGGTGGCGCGTCCGGACAATGCGCCTTCCGCTGAGGCGCGCGGCGATGCCCCCAATCCACGCATCGAGAGAGGAGTGCGTATTGACGAGATCGATCCGATGGCGCGCCATGATCCAGAGGAGATGAATGAGACAAAGGGGCCAATATTTTTTCTGGAAGCGGAGCTCATAAACGGTAAATCCAGCAGCGCGCGCATGCGAGATCAGGGCGCCGCCTCGCATCACACCCAAAAATACCCGGTGCCCCCGTTTGCGCATCCCCTCCGCCTCGCGCAAAATCCGAATCTCTTGTCCACCCCAACCGGGGGATGCCTCCAAATGCAAAATATTCAAGGGATCCTCCTGAGGATTTTTTTGTGGCCTGCCGAAAAGGGGATCGAACCTAGAGAATGCCTAGATACCCATTCGTAACCGGGGACGGCCTTGCGATAAGCGGCGCGCAAGTAGGTCGGAAATAGGTGCGCCTTGTACCGAGTGAACGTGTGCACCTCTTCGGGTAGCTTTTGAATCACTTGTACCTCGAGATTAAATAGTTGCGCTACTTCTTCCGCCACTTTCCGCATTCCCCAGCGCTCCTTGCCCATCTCAAAATAAGGGAACTCGTACAAACCGGCCATCACTTTCCCTTGTTGCTCTTGTTTTACCAAAATGGCCCCTTCAGCTTCAATCACTCCCACCGCACGCCGCAGCACGGTGGTTTTGGGAGCCTCTTTTTTGAGTGGCAAGAGCTCAGCCTTGCCTTGTGTAAGAGCCAAACACTGCCCGCTCAAAGGGCACACTGCACAAACGGGTTTGGGCGTGCAGAGGGTGGCTCCCAGTTCGATCAGCGCTTCAGTAGTAACCCAGGGCATTTCTCGATCAAGGAGAGACTCTGTTTTTTGGACGAGCAGTTGCTTAACGGCCTGCTGATCGATCCTTTGCTCAATCGCAAAGAGGCGAGCGAGCACCCGCGTCACATTTCCATCGATGGCCACCGCCCTTTGCCTAAACCCAAAACTCAAAATCGCCCCAATTGTATAGGGGCCCAAACCCCGAATGGTCTTCAGAAGCGAAGCATCTCCAGGGATCTCGCCGCCAAACTGCTCTACGATCTGCTGCGCCCCTTGGTGCAAGTTCCTCGCTCTGGCATAGTAGCCGAGCCCCTCCCACGCTTTGATCACTTGGGAGAGCGGCGCTGCGGCAAGCGCCTGGATATCGGGGAAGAGCGACATCCAACGCTCAAAGTAAGAAACGACAACGGTCGCCCTTGTTTGTTGAAGCATCACCTCTGAGACCCAGACCCGATAAGGAGTCGGGTTTTGGCGCCAGGGGAAGTCCCTCTTGTTTTGGAAAAACCAATCGTGCAATGCTTTCATAGGAGAGGTTATTATATTGATAGGCCTGATTTTCGACGACTCCCCCCATTACCTCGACCATCTGGCGCCTCTTTGTGCGCTCTTACGGATCCCTCTGGTCATTTTCGAACCCGCTATCGCCGATCTGGCCCGCCGCTACTATCCCGATCTCGAGGTGGTAGAAGGGGAGCTCCGAACCTGGGAACCTCCCCAACGGGTTATCACCTGTTCCCCTCGCCCTTTGCTCGAAGCCTCCCTCTACCGCTGCCCCAAAGAAACCGTCTGGATCCCTCATGGTCAATCGGACAAAGTCCCCTGCTTTGAAGTGCTCCAAGAAGAAACTGCGCTTTGCTGTTACGGCGAGCGGATGGAGAGCCAGCTGCGAGCCGCCCATCCCACCTTGCCCATCCATCGCTTAGGCAATTTTCGCTACCGCTACTTTCTTGAGCACCAAGACTTTTACAAAAGGTTGCTGCCGCAGACGAAGCGTAATTTTCTATACGCCCCCACTTGGGACGACTACGAAAAGAGCAACTCGTTTTGGAACGCCTTTCCCGTCCTTGCACAAACACTTCCGAGCAACGCCACCCTCCTCGTCAAGCTCCACCCCAATACCTACCGACAATACCCAGACAAGGTGGAAGTACTTCGAGGCCGTTACGGACAAAAGGGAAACATTGTCTGGATTGAGGACTTTCCCCCCATCTACCCTCTCCTCAGCATCTCCGATGCGTACATCGGAGATATGTCCTCTATTGGATACGACTTTTTGACCTGGGATCGACCCCTATTTCTTCTAGAGAAAAAACGGGACCTATGTGGAAGACATGTAAAGCCAGAAGAGGTGTTCCAAGCCTACGAGGAACCCGACCTCTTTGCCTTGCAGAGAAAGGCTTTGTACGCCCAAACCTTTGCGTCTAATCCGAACTTACTGGCGGTAAGACGAAAACAGTGCGCAGGTCATTGAGGTGCGCTGCCGTCGGGCGCACCTCGATATCGTAAGAATATCCCCCCGGATGGGGCGGATGGACCTGAGTGACGGTACCCACCTGAAGTCCCGCTGGAAACACCCCGTCTAATCCAGAGGTAACCAGAAAGTCCCCTTCCTTCAGGATGGGCGAAGAGCGAGGTGGTTTTCCCTCTTCATCTGGGTAGTCAAAGTTGAACCCAACCCCCTTGAGCAAACACCCCCGCGAACGCCAAAAGGGAGAGCTACTTCCCATCAGCTCTCCCTTTGCCAAATAGCTCTCGTCCCAACCGAGCCCCAACCGCCCATGAAGGGCTTTCAGGGAAGAGATAAGGCGCCCCTTGTCATCCTGAGAGGCC
This sequence comes from uncultured bacterium, assembly GCA_964355615.1. Classification (GTDB taxonomy): domain Bacteria; phylum Chlamydiota; class Chlamydiia; order Chlamydiales; family SM23-39; genus CAIVVG01. Next base: position 5,596 of record CAYHED010000004.1, on the reverse strand, counting down.
ATGAGATCGGCCCTCTCTTCTAGCCGCTGACAAAGCGTTTCTACAAGAGAGGCGACCTCCCGATTTTGAATAGCCCCCCGCGCAGCGCGGACAGCGGGAGAGAGCCCCGCATCGGTAATGAGCCGGATACGGGACTGACGAGCGCCCACATAATCGACGACCCCCACCAAGCTCCCGCTAGCCAAAACAGGGCTATTTTTTGCAATCAGCGCCTTGCCCAACTGCCGGTTATCCTCTTCTCCCACATTGACCCAAAGACTGCTACTCCAAGAAGCGAGATCCCGGTAAATCACCTGCGCAGGAATCGAGAGGATCTCTCCCTTCAGACGAGTCCTCAAGGAAGCCACCCTCCTCTGCAGAAGCTCTGTCCCCGGTTTTTTTTCCAGTTCCTGGCGCGCTTTTAGTTGTTGGTCTAAACGGCGATCCCCCAATAACCACTCATAGGCCATCTCCACCTGCGAGCGGAGGGATTGATTCTCTGCGCGCAGCAGGGAGAGCTCATCGGGATGAGCCGGAGCGGGCAGGGGAGTTACCGCCCCCACACTCCAAGCCCGCATCCGATCCACTACTGTTTTGGGGAAACTGATCCAACAAAAGAGCAAAACACCTAAAAACAAATAAGGGTAAAAAGAATTTCGCGCAGTCACGACTGCCCCACAGAGAGAAGTGCATGGACCACCCGATCCATATTTTTATGATTAAGCCCCACTAAACTCAAACGCCCATTTTCCAAAAGATAAATCCCAAATTGCTCCTTCAATCGACGCACCTGCTCCACCGAAAAGTTCAAACAGCCAAACATCCCCTTTAGATTGCGTAAAAATTGGTATTCTTCAGGGAGTTTTTGCGCTAAAGTCTCCCTCATCGAACACAGTCTCTCCCGCATCCCATCCAATTCCGAACGCCACTCTTGAGCCAATGCACTGTGAGTTAAAACATGAGCCACCATCCGAGCCCCATGAGCAGGAGGATTGGAATAAAGAGCCCGAATGATCCTCTTGATCTGACTTCCCACACGCAACTTTTCTGTTGGGTTAGCGGTCACTGCAAAAAGCGCCCCCACCCTCTGGGAATAGAGGCCAAAATTCTTCGAACAAGAATAGGCGACCAACATCTCATGCCCCGCCCTTAAAAAGATCTCGATGGGCAACCGGTCTTCCTCCACCCCATCCCCAAAACCCTGATAGGCGAAGTCAAAGAAAGGGAAAAGATTCTTTTCCAACATCAAAGAAGAGACCTCTTTCCACTGCTGCAGAGTCGGATCGCATCCCGTCGGGTTGTGACAGCAAGTATGTAAAACCACGACCGTTTTCGGCGGCAGCTTGTTCAACGCGTTCACCCAAGCCTGGAAGTCCAAACACCCCTTTTGACCGTCGTAGTAGGGATGAGTCCCTACCCGACACCCCGCCCGTTCAAAAATCTGTCTGTGATTGGGCCAAGTGAGATGAGACACGGAAAAGTCCCCAGAGACCTCTTGCGCCAAAACTTCCGCCCCCACGCGCAAAGCCCCCGTTCCCCCCACCCCTTGAGCCGCATAGATCCTCTCTGCAGCCCCCTTCCAAAGCTCCTCCCCAAAGGCAAGAGCCCCCACAGCCTGTAAAAAAGGAGGATACCCATCCATCGGGAGATAATCGGCGAGCAAATCGTCTTTTTGGATCTGACTTTTTGCTTGGGTCAGCGCACCCATAGGAGCCGCTTTGAGCTCTTCGTCCCGGTAAATACCGATAAAAAGACTCACCTTTTCAGGGCGGACATCCGCCTGAAACGCCCCGCCCAGACCAAAGACTGGATCTGGGGGACCCTCGACCACTCCCTGAAAAAACATAGCCCACGCCTCCCTTCGTTCATTCTACGAGAATTTTCAATTTGAAGCAAAATAGCTTAAAGACGTAAACTCTCTATATCTCGTATGAGGGGCGTTAGCTCATTTGGTAGAGCGCAACAATGGCATTGTTGAGGTCATCGGTTCGACTCCGATACGCTCCACATCACCGGAGACATTTTCAGAAATGGCAATGTCTTCGGCTTTTTCATTTTGTAACTCTCTGTTTTTCTGAAGGATAAGAGCGAGCGCTGGGTTCAGCGCAGTGGTTCGATAATTTCCATCTTGGAAGATCAATTTTGCGGGGAAGATCGAACCAAGTAGCTTTTTTTTAGCTTGTGGTTCTGCTTCTTGAAAATACCAAGTCAAATCCTTCAAAAGACTCATTCCATAGCGAGCATATTTCTCAAATGCCGTATCTGTAACCTCCAAATCGTTAATTTGGATCGTTAGCCTATCAATTTGCTCATTGGTATGAGCCTTCAAACGTTTCTAAGAATCTGCCTCCATGTCGGACGTAAGAAATCGTTGTTGGTCGAGTTTTAAAAGATTTTGCTTGTGTCTATACCCAAACAACTTGAAGAGTTGGTTGGGTATAGGTTCAAATTGCATTTCAAGCGGTTTAAGAGCGACGGTTTGTTTCCGATCCAACTACAATCGATGGCTTGCCATCTTGAATGCTCAAAGCAACAGTAGCCGTTCCTGTGATGAATTCCATAAAGGGCTTCCATTCAGTTAGATTAGAGCTAAGGATTAACTCTTCACCGATGCATCGGGCATAAAATGTCTGTTTAATTTCTATGGTTCCCCATTTCTCATCACTTTCAGCCAAATTAACTAAATCACCCTTCAAATAGAAGCTAACAGGTAAGTGAGTTTGAGCTGCAAATTCGACAGCTAATTCAGGATGCTGCCCCTGCATAATTTCCTTTAGGTCATTATCGGTCAGCCTGTTTAGTTGCACAACATTGACGTCTTGGGAAAGCGTTTCCCAAGGTTTTGGATTAATAGGGAAGTCAGCCCCAACAGCAAAACATGACAAGCAAGTCGCTGTAAGAGCCATTGATAAAAGTGCATATTTTGTCATTTCGTTCTCCTTTTACTACAATTGTAGTATTTGTGGTTAAAAAAATTCAGGTAATATTGTGTGTCCTAAAACATCCAAAATCTCCCAAAAAGAATAAGTAAAAATGCAATACTTGCTGCTAGACAAGAGCAAATAAAACTCACTTTTTGAAATCGTTTGGAGAGGGGTTGCACGAGCATTTTGACTCGTTTAAGTGTCTTGTGTTGTGTGAGGTGATGAGCAAAAATATGGGTGGGATGGCTCTGAGTATGTTTTGCAGATTTGCAAATAGCGGAGGCTAGATCAACGGAATCTACGCCATATTTTCTACACTGGTAATCACAGCTAATCTCTTGTCCTTCCTCAATTCTATTCCGTAGCCATTTCGTCGGAACCCACCAAAATATCGATGTGATGACGTCTAAAACAAAACGGATAAAAACATCTCGATTGCGAATATGTTCTATTTCATGAGCCAACACAGCTTCGTATTCCTTTCTCGACAAACACTCGGATAAGTGGCTTGGAATATAGATAGTAGGAGAAAGTAACCCTGCTACAAATGGAGAACCATTTAGCACTGATGAGGCAAAGATTGAGTATTTTCCTTTCTGAATGCGTGCAATGAGCTGATGATTGCGTATTTTTTTAGTGATTGGTTCAGAATTGGTTGCAATAGCATTGAGGGCTTTTATACAGCGGTGGTATACGACTAATTTTCTCATGAAAAAGCATACGCAGAGAAATACAAGAGAGATAGAAAATATTTTCAAATGGTTTGGATTCATAGCATATCCAATGACATCTGAAATAGTGAAGGTCATGTTTCCAGGGACAGTGAATTGAATAGCTGAGTTTATAGGGAGGAAGAGCCAATCAGGCGGGGAACTCATCCAACCAAATAAAACCGATAGGGTACGCGTGCCCTCTTCACAGTTTAAAGGATTAACTCCTTGAGTGTATGACCATCTTGAAAAGTCATAGAGACATAAGTCTAAGGGTAACTTCAAAATAGGGATCATTCGTAGTAGGGCTGCTATTCTGCCTTGCTTAATCCTAAAAAGAAAAATGATCGCTTCAATCAACAACGCTGCTGTAAAAAAGGCGAGAAAGCTATTCAAAAAAATATTTAAAATAAAAAGGGAGGCTTTATCCACGCTTTTTCTCCGATCGACGTTTTTGGATTAGCTTTTCAATTTCTGCGAGTTCTTGATCAGAAATTTCTTGATCAGCTTCTAATAGGTAGCTGACCATTGCTGTTGATTTGCCGCCAAAGATTTTGTCTTGGATGCGTTGAAGAATATTTTTGGAAGGTGCTTGATTGGTAACTTCAATCCAGTAGAAGTATTGTTTTCCTTCCTTTGCTCTCATGAGCTCACCCTTGTCTGCCATACGACTCATAACCGTCATAATCGTAGTGTAGCTGCCCCCACTTCCTAGTGATGCATACACATCGCGGACGGTGGCTCTACCGAGCTTTTGAACAGTTTGTAGAATGGATAACTCGAGTTCTCCGAAGCCTAATTTTCCCATATCAACCTTTGTGCGGTTCTAAAGTAGATCAACATACTACATTTGTAGTATATGAGTCCAGAAATTTTCCAAAAGGTAGCGAAAAATTTGAGGGACTGACTTTCGTTAAAGCTCTAACACTCTCATATCTATATTGTTAAGAAAATCTTCTAACATGTTTTTTAGATGTCGAAAATTGGCTATTGTCCTAATATCGACATCTAAGATACATTTAAGTTATGAAGAATTCAGTTTTAGGGATAAGCCTTTTAAGACATCTAGCTAGCGAAGGATTGAGGATTTTTTCGACGGAGCAAGCTCAAGCTGCTGCGCTAGAAATAGACATGAATCCTTCGTATGTTTCCGAAGCTTTGCATCATATGAAAAATGGTGGGTGGGTAACGCGCCTTAAGCGAGGAATCTACGCAATTGCTGCATATGGACCCGCCCCTCATGAATTCGCCGTAGCAATGGCTCTTGTTACCCCTTCAGCAATTAGTCACTGGACAGCCATGCATTACCACCACATCACGGAGCAAACTCCTCAGAAGATATTTGCTACTACTCCACGTGGGACCTCTATTCCTAGATCGCTTACTAACACCTCATTTCGCTTCATTCAGGTAAAGAAAGAGCATTACTTTGGCATAGAAACGATCTGGGTGGATGATATGAAAACTCAAATGACGAATATTGAGAAAACTTTGCTTGATGGGCTCACATCTCCTGAATACTGCGGCGATTTTAATGAAGTCTTACATGCATTCAAAATAGGAAAAGATAAAATTCGTACTCAGGTCATTGTTGAATATGCATTAAAGCTTGAGAAAGCGGTTGCAAAACGCCTTGGCTTCATCCTTGAGGAGATGGGAATAGAAGATAAATACCTAGAAGCTTTGCTAAACCTTCCAATGAAAAGTTATTGTAAATTTGATCCTAGTGGTCCTGTAAAAGGACCATATAATTCAAAATGGAAAATTCGAGAAAATCTATGAATACAACGACGTTGAATGTAATGCCTTTACGCACTCGGCTGGACAGAGAAAAGAGAAAGAATAGAGGTCAAGAAGCTCTTTTTACTGCTAAACCCCTCTTTTCCCACTGATTTGTGAGGTAGGGCTTCACTTTGATAAAGGGTTCAAGTTCATAAAGTTGCTTCATCCCCTCGAGAAATTGGTTCGAGAACGCTCCACCGC
>CAYHED010000003.1:0-23974 GCA_964355615.1 uncultured bacterium | reverse complement strand
CTTGCCGCGAAAGGCGTCAAGTGTCAGAGCGGTTCTTGCACTTGCCGCGTTTCGGCGCAGCCATCTTCTCTTTTTTCCCTCGAAAAAAGCAGATTTTTTACTCTGTGCTACCTCCTTTTCCTCTCTAGCCTCTGTGGTTAACCTCCCCCCACCCGGAAATTCTAGTATTTAATTGTCAGCTCTAGTAGCATATCTTGTCAGATGGGATTGCGAATGGTTGTTATTTCCCCTCACTGAACCCGGAGTTGTAAATGAAAGAATTCGTTGAATACATTGTAAAAAATCTGGTGGACCACCCTGATGCAGTGCACATCAAAGAGGTCGGTGGCACCAATACGCTCATCATTGAGCTGTCTGTTGAGAAATCGGATATCGGAAAAATCATCGGCAAGAAGGGCAAGACGATCAACGCGATCCGAACCCTTTTGATGTCGGTTGCTAGCCGCAACGGCCTACGCGTCAACCTCGAAATCATCGAGGAAGATGAGCAACCCCTCGAGGACGCCCAGCCGAGCTAGTCAGGTTCGTCTCCTAAGCCAAGGTCAATGATGGAAATGATGAAATGAGAAAATGATAAAAATATTGGATCGCCGCAAAGCGGCGATGCGGCGAAGCCGCAAGGTTCTTTTATCATTTTCTCATTTCATCATTTCCATCATTGACCTTGCTTAAATACTGTTACACGGTCGGCAAGAAGGGAGAAACCATTGCTTTGCGGGAATTGAGCGAGCCGGCACGGTAGCGCAGCACCGCAATGGGAATCCCCTGATTTCTCTGCGACCGAGGCACATTGCTAAAACTCTCTTGGAAAATTTGGTCCAGTGTTCCCCCATTATCACCCAAGAATTCTACTTCCATCGGATTGTCTTTGATGCCTGGTGATGATTGGAAGGCGGAAAGGAATCGTTTTAGGTGGACCACACCGGTTTCTGTAGAAGGGATCCAGATCCACATCTCGTCCGAATGGGGATGCTTCTCGTTTGCCCCTTGAAATACCTCTTCTGCACTGACAATCGTACTGATCATCTGGATATGTAGATCCAACTCGGGCTTTTTCTTCTGCGCCTCGACGGCCATCTGCACCCAATGCAGACGGATCGCATCGGCCCGCTTTTCAAACAGGGAGACGTTAGCGGCGAAAATCTTCGCTTGCCCTACTCGGCAACAGCCATTCTGTTCTTTCGTATCGGCAAAGAGATTGGAGGGGGCAGCTTTTGCACTCAGCTCGAGGTTACGGGTCACTTCTGCTTCTCGATAAGAGTAAACCTTGCGATAGAGCGAATACATCTCTTCGTTGCGCAAAATCCTCTCCGCTCCCTTGTGCGCAAACTGCGCATCGCGGGGGAGATCGGCTAAGGAAAGGACTTCCACTTCGCGCTGAAGAGACAGAGATTTTAACCGATTTAGCAAAGAGACGACGCAGTCGACGTCCTGAGCGCTCACCTTGCTGAGTAAATCGGTGTCATCGAGGATTCCGTAGAGGAAATGGAGGTACTCAATAAACTCCCGCTCCGGATGGACATAGTAGGGAAGTTTCTTCTCCGCGATTTCCCTTTTTTGGAGGAGGGTGCGTAAAATGGGACTCGCTGGTTTTTCGGCGATCTGTTTTTCGATCTGACCTGGCGTCTGTCCTCTCAGAGAATGGGAATCATTAATGATGAAGGCTGCCTGAGCGACCAGCGTATTGCACGACTGCACATCGGCAATCAGCGCTAAAGGAGGGGCAAAAGTGGAGAGGACCGATTTATGGTGATCGATCACGCTCACCACATCGAGGTAAGTGGGAATGCCCATCTCGTCCCGATTGCAAAAATCGCGAAGAGAAACAGTCCCCAACATATTTTTGCGAAACAGGCTCGCAGGGATAATGCCAATGGGAACGAGTTTCCCTTCTTTCATTTGAGCAACAGTGAGATACGGATAGGTCCCTATCTTGGTGCGGATCTCTTCCATCTCGGAGCGGAGAGTGACAAAATTGAGCTGGCGGCCAAAGACGGCGTACTTCGTCTTGAGAGCGATGTCGAGCCCCTCTAAGCGAACGCGCGCCGCTACAATATCGTCGTGGAGCCGGCCTAAAGTCGTTTGAAGGAATCCAAAAATGCGGGGGCGATCTTCCACAAGATGCCCTTTGCTATCAAAGAGAGGCTCTATCGCAGAGAGAAGATCGATTTCTGCTAAATTCAGCTCACTAAACGTCGCCTCGAGTCCCTGAGGAACACCCAATACCTCCACCAAAAAGGAAGCCACTTCCCTCTTTTGCTTGGAAGAAAACTCGCGCGCAGGTTCAAACTCGGAGAGCTTGAGAGCAAAAAGCGCTTCTAGCGCCTTCTTCGCTTCTCCAAGGGCAAGTTTCGGCTTAGCGAACAGCGCGATCAGCTGCAACTGCAACGTATTTTCAAACCAGCGCAAACCAGTCCCAAATACAATGATGAGCTGTCTGACGTTTTCCACGTCAAAGTGGCGCCAGTCCCCAAGAAAAGTCCCCTGTTCATCTACCACAATGACTGCCTGCTGATCCCTGTCGTGATCGATACTGCCAATGAGATCGGCTGGGCTTTTTTTCTGCAGCCCCTTCTGCGTCATCAGGTCAGAGCCTGTCAAAGTCAAAGTAGTTTGTGTTTTGGCCAGGTGGGTAAAAACAGCGTTCCCAAAAAGGGCCTTGAAGATCCACTCGATTTCGATTTGGGAAGCCGGAGGCCCCCCAGGAAGATTCCATACATGGAGGCCATCCCCCACGCGCGCGCCAAAAGCATCCACCCAGCCCCAGAAAGAGGCGACCGTCGTATCGAGGTCAGGCGATTTATGGGCCGTGACAAAATGGGTCCCCTCATAGACCTTTCCCATCCCTATAGGAAAAAGACCCTGATAGGCCCCCCGATCCAGCCACTTCCCGACAATTTTAGCCCTTATGCGGCGGTTGTCTTCGAAGCTGAGCCCCGAATGCTGGTTCAACCATAGTTCAAAAGTCGTTAGAGTATATTTTTCAAGGAGACCCTTTTGATCCACCATTTCGACAAAATGGAGCACTGCGCTGAGCAAGAAAGCAGGCTCAGGAGCTTTTTGAATCAGCGCTAAGAGAGCGCGATTCACAGACTCACTATCCGGTTTGAGATCTTTAAAAACAGCATCCAGTCCCCCAAAGGTGGACTTCGCTAAAGAATGCTCACCGAGATGCGCCATCATCACTCCTAAAAGTTGGACCGAGCTGGACTCGAACCAGCGACCACCCGCTTAGAAGGCGGGTGCTCTATCCACTGAGCTATCGGTCCTCACAACTGTCCAGTATACAAAAAAACTTGCATTTAACGGAACTGAAGTTTACATTCGTGGCGCATTCAAAAAAAGGCTGAGCAATGAAATACCTACTCCCCCTCCTCCTCTGCTTGGGTCTTTGCGCAGACGAACTCACTATCACAAACCATCAACAAGAGGGCCAACCCGACTACCAAACCATCGCCGGCAAGCTCCCTATTTTTGACCACGACGATGAGGAAGCCGTCGCCAATCTCTTTTTTGTCGCGTATCATGCGGAAGGAAAACCTCACCGCCCCGTCACCTTTGTCTTTCCGGGAGGCCCCGGCGGCGCCGGAGCCATTGAATCGATCATCGCTTTTGGCCCCAAACGGATCCTCCTGCCAGAAGAGGGGGGCTCAGTTCTGCCGCCCTACGCACTGATCGACAATCCAGAAAGCTTGCTCGATGTGACGGATCTCGTCTACATCGACCCCGTTAACTGCGGCCTCAGCCGAGTTGCGGAAGGCGCCGATAAGCTCGATTTTTGTGGAACGGAAATAGACCTCGACGTGCTAGCTGAGTTCATCCACAATTACCTCTCCTTTTTCCAGAGATGGAATTCACCCAAATACCTCATGGGAAGCAGTTACGGGACACTCCGCTGCTGCGGCGTAGCGGAACGGCTGCTCAGCCGCGATATCTATGTCCACGGCCTGATTTTAGAAGGGTGCGCGTTTCAAGACGCAACCCTTTCGGGAGAACGGGACTACGACCTTCCCGACTGCCTCCTCATTCCCACAATGGCCGCCACCGCCTGGTATCATGGCCGCCTATGGCCAGAACGCCCCTTGGAAGAGGTCGTCCACGAGGCGAAACAGTTCATGCAGCGGCAGTGCTCCCTCAAATCTTTCTGCCCCTCTTGCTTTACCTCGGAGGAAACAGAGACCTATTTCCAACAGCTCGCCTTTTTTTCAGGACTCCCCTTAAGCACAGTGCAACGATACAACGGAAGAATCGATGAGCTGATTTTTTCTACGGAATTTTTTGCCCCCGAAAGGAAGGTCGTTGGAGGAAGGGACAGCCGCTATATAGGAGATGTCTCCTACATCAACCCCTTCAATATGTGGGACGCCAGCTACAATGACATAGGGGGGTTATGTGCAACATTTAACAACTATCTACAGCAAGACCTTGAATATGACCTACAGTGGAATCGCTACATCGGATTTTCTCACGAGACATTCCACCATTGGGATCGAGGGACCTATGACTCTCCGACCTCCAACTTTCTCCACCGCCTGCGCAATGTATTAGTCGTACATCCCCAACTTAAAATTTGGGTCGGTGCCGGCTACTACGACTGCCGCACCCCTTTTGCAGCCGCTGAATATTGCTTTGACCACCTAGAACTGCCCGAATCGTACAAAAAGAACGTTTCCATTCATTACTACGAAGTGGGCCACGGAACTGTGTTCGACCTTTCCTCAGTACAAAAAATGAGGAAAGATCTAGCACCCTTCTTTGATTAGCTCGACTTTGCAACTTTTTAGGCCCGAAGGCCTCGAGATATTTGCTTGCGGGGGAGTTATTTAAAAACTGAGAAGGGGTTAAAAACCCCTGCCCCAGCTAACGCTACGGTTACAGCGAATGCTCCCATAACAATAATACCGCAGCATGTTCGCGCGAGCCTCCGGTTAGCAACATCCCGCTGGTTATCGGCCACCTGACCCTCAACTTGCTGCTCCACTCCATTGATCACGGCCAATACCAGCGGCGCTCGGCATACGGGGCAAGAAGCGCCCGGTTGCGCGTCCGCCCAGCCCTGTAAACAGTTCTGGTGAAACACATGTTGGCACAGAGTGCGAACAGTATTGGCCACCCCAACCACTTCGCGCAAACAAATCGGACACACTCTCTCGCCCTGAACTTCGTCCGCAGCCTCGCCCTGAACTCCTACATTAAGTATTACTGACATAAATTAACCTCCTATTCCGCGTTTAGAAAAAACAGTAGCTATTGTCGTTCCGGCTAGGAACAAACATCCCGCTAAGATCTTTGCATACCTTTTAAACCGAACCGTTCTCCCCTCTGCAAGAACTTCCCCCTGCTCTCCTTTATATGTGTGGACCCTCTCGCGACACATAGGGCAGGTTGCTCCTTCTCTTTCTTGAACCCATCGATTGATACAGACTGAACAATAAACATGTCCGCACCGGAGAACTGTGCTATTGGGTTGCAGCTGAATTCGACCGCAACAAGTAGACCGGACCTCACGACGCTCCCAACACATCGGACAACTTTCTTCCGCCGGCACTTCGACGACAACAACTGCATTTGCAATAGTAACACTGTTCATAATAAAACTCCTATGTTAATTAACAATTATAAACTAAATAACAATTATTTTTCAACAAAAAAGCACCTAACAATACAAAATACTTAACATATTTGTAATGAGCACTTTATGAGTTAAAAAACAAGACATGTCGAAATTTAATCGATTTTTCGACATATTTGACGGATATGTCGATGGGATCGACACATCCAGAGAGGGTCCGATGAATTTTAATAGAACCGTTCCATTCAACGAGCTGGCCGACCTACCCCCTCTCGCAGACATAGAGACCACTGCCGTGCTGAAAATGGCTATCCGAGCCAACAAGTCTCTTGCCGAGCTGAGAGTCTCCGGGCACCTGATTCCCAATCAAGCCGTACTGATTCAGGCATTGAGTCTATCAGAGGCCAAGCTATCTTCGGAAATTGAAAATATCGTCACCACAAATGATGAGTTGTATCGCGCTTTTGCAGATGAATCGTCCCAAATAGACGCACAGACAAAAGAGGTTTTGTGAAAAAAACATTACTAGTAGCTCTCTCTTTCTGCTGTCTCTTATCAGCAAACATCCCCCTAGACATCGTCAAAAATATTGAAACTCATGCCCGTACGAGTGGGTGGGGAAACCTCTATTACGATGTCCTGTCGAAAGTCATCCAAGAGCAACGATACCGCACGGTGGTAGAGGTGGGGGTAGCTTTAGGGGGACATGCAGAACATATTCTAAGAACAACCTCCGTGACGGACTATTTTGGCGTGGACCCTTATCAATGCTATGATGGGAATGACTCCTTTCAGCAAGACATCAGTGGATATAGCTCTCTACCTCTACAAGAAAACTTTGACTATCTGTGCCAGTGGGTTGCGGATGTCCGCTTAAAACCCTTTGAAAGCAGGTGTCACCTGATCCGCAAGCCTGCAGCCGAGGCGGCCTCTTCTTTCTCAGACGAATCCGTGGACTGTATTTTCATCGACGGAGACCATCGCTATGAGGGGGTGTTAAAAGACCTGGCTGCCTGGTTTCCTAAATTGAAAAAAGGACACCTTATCCTCGGAGACGACTATTGGATGGCACCGGTTGCTGCAGCAGTTCACAATTTTTTTACCGCGGAGGGGAAAAGAGAGGTCTTTTTCTTCACTTCAGAATCGGGTTACAGAATCTGGGCAGTTCGCAAGTAAATAGAGAATCTGGTAGTCTGGACCACTTATGGAATGTGTCCGTATCAAGAATTTTTCCATCGGCCCCCGCCAACCGCTAGCCGTGATTTGCGGCCCTTGCGTCATGGAGGGGGAGTCCTTTACCCTTCAGGCAGCGGAAGCGCTCCAAAAGCTGTTTAGTGCCTTCCCCTTCTCGTTCATTTTCAAGGCCAGCTATGACAAAGCGAACCGGAGTTCGGGGCACTCATTTCGAGGGCCGGGTCCCGAAGAGGGGCTACGGTGGCTACAGCGGGTGCAAAATGAGCTGGGGCTCCCCGTCTTGACCGATGTGCACACTCCCGAAGAGGCGACAATGGCCGGGCAGTCTGTCGACTGTATCCAGATTCCGGCCTTTTTGTGTCGCCAAACAGACCTGCTTGAGGCTGCTGGAAAGACCCCCGCAGCGGTCAATGTGAAAAAAGGGCAATTTCTCTCTCCTTGGGAGATGAAAAATGTGGTCGAAAAGTTAACCGAATGCGGCCATCGGCGGATCATTCTCACCGATCGGGGCACCTGTTTTGGCTACAACAACCTGGTGAGCGATTTTCGGGGGATGGAGATCATGAAAAAGTTCGGGTTTCCCGTCTGTTTCGACGCCTCCCACTCGGTCCAACTGCCTGGAGGCTTAGGCCACGCATCGGGCGGTCAGAGGGAGTTCATCCCCACTTTGGCCAAAGCGGCGATTGCCGTGGGGGCCAATGCCCTCTTCATTGAAGCTCACCCCAATCCAGCGGCTGCAAAAAGCGATGCTGCGACAGTGATGCCGTTCGATGAGCTAAAAAAGCTCCTCTCCCAGATCGAACGGCTCTATGACGTCGTCCAGGAGTTCAATGTTTCGCCTTGCTGTCATTAGCACTTTTCTTCTGATCGGGGTTTGTAGCGCAGCCTCTTACTTGTATCATGTAAAGGTACGCCCTGAAACAGAAGAACAGTATGGGGTATTGCTAAGAGAAAGTGCTGAATTGAGAGCCAAAAGTGCCCTTGAGAATGGGCCGGCGCATCAATCACGGCATCGCGTGCAAAAAGACATCTGGGCCATCAAAGAAGGCCAAAGGGTCCATGTGCGCTTGAAGAGTGCTCATTCGGAATTAGAAATTTCTCAAAAAAAAGAAAAACTCGAGGCTGTAGAACGGCTGGAAGAGCTCTGTTGCTGGGTACAAGATGAGGTGGACCTCAAAGAGAACGCGCAGCAGGTGCGCATGCTCACAGCAGATACCGGCACCTCCTATTTCCCTTCCTACCGCATGGGAGCGCAGAATGTGAAGATCGCTTTTTTTAGGGTACCCGGATTGGAGATCCCCTCTTCTTTGGAGGGGATTGAACCTTTTCTCAAAGGGAGCGCTCAAACAGCAAACTTAATGGACGAACTCTCCTTGGAGGGAGATGTTCGTCTTGTATCCACTGAGCTCCAAAATAAGAAGAGCTTTGCCTTTGCCGATCGGCTCACTTATCAGCCGGAAACTCAAGCCATCGTCCTTTCCTGCACCGAGCCCAATCGAGTCCTCTTTTGGCAAGAAGGGCTCTCTTTGAGCTCTCCTAAGTTGCAAATCAAACGAGACCCCAGGGCAGGGACGCAGCAAGTCGAAGGGATCGGCGATGTGCGCTGCTCACTGAGCGCTGAAGAGAAAAATTTCCTAGAAGAACTTTTTGCGAAATACTTATGAACTTACTTGAAGTAAAAGATCTCATCAAACGATTTGGCGATAAGGCGGTTGTCAACGGCCTTTCGCTGGAAGTGAAGCCAGGAGAAGTCGTTGGCCTGCTCGGTCCAAATGGAGCAGGGAAAACCACCGCTTTTTATATGACGGTCGGCTTGATTCAGCCAGACCGCGGAGAGGTTTATTTCAAGGGCAAAAATGTGACAAATCTCCCCATCCACGAACGGGCCAAAATGGGGATGGGATATTTGGCGCAAGAACCCTCCATTTTTCGCTCTTTGACGGTTGAGGAAAACATCCTCTGCATCCTCGAAACGCTTCCCCTCTCTCGCTCAGAAAGAAAAGAGCGATTGAGCGCGCTCCTCCAAGAGCTCCACCTCGAACACTTAAGGAAAAAGATCGCCAGCACGTTATCTGGCGGAGAGCGGCGACGCCTTGAAATCACCCGCGCTTTGGTGACAGAGCCCTCCCTGCTCCTCCTTGATGAGCCCTTTGCCAATATCGACCCGTTGGCTGTGGCCGATGTCAAACACCTCATTCGGATCTTGAAGGGAAAACAGATCAGCGTCCTCATCACAGACCACAATGCGCGCGAAATTTTTTCGATCGTCGACCGAAGCTACCTCGTTCAAGAAGGAAAAGTGCTCCTTTCAGGGACGGTGGACACCCTCCTCTCCAATCCGGAGGCGCGCCGGAGCTATTTTGGAGAGGACTTCCGCCTGTAGCGAGGGAAGGAACCTAACCACAGAGGCACAGAGGAAAAGGAGGTAGCACAGAGCAAAAAAGAAAGATCCTTGCCGCGCAGCGCGGCAAAAAAATTAATCCTCTGTGCTACCTCCCTCCTCTCTAAAGCCTCTGTGGTTAGTTTTTTTCCCCCAGACAATGGGAACACGCCCGCAGCACACAGCTCACAGAGATCGTCGCTAAACAGTCGCTCCTCTTGCTGCCGCCGCATCCATCTTGTCCGCACGGACGACAACTCATCGCTTGCGCAATTACCTGAGCCTTTGGATTGCGCCAAGGACCCCAAGTACTATCCGATGTAGGGCCAAAGAGCACGACGACCGGTTTTTTAAGGGCACTCGCTATGTGCAGTGGCACCGAGTCGACACAAATCAACTGGTCGCTCATCTGAATGAGCGCAGCCAACTCCTTCAGGGAAATTTGTCCCGCCAGATTGAGCACAGGCAGTCCCCTCACCGCCTCTTCCACCAGTGCCTTTTCAGCTGCATCGGGCCCCGACGTAAATACCAGCCGCTTGCCCTGACCCAGCAGTCTCTCGGAAAGTTCGCGCACCCGTTCCATCGGCCAGCACTTAAAACGCCATCGAGAAGAGGGGTGAATGAGGATAAAGGGGGCCGTTCCCACCAGCTTTTGCATGGAGGCCAATGCCCCAAGAGGCACATCGAGAAAGAGTTCCCGCTCCTCGGGGCTGGGGAAAATCCCCATCCGCCGCAAGGCGTCTAAATTGCGCTCCACAGCGTGGCGAGGGGTCGGGCAGTCTTTGGCCGTGTGGGTTAACACTTTTTTTTGCCACCGCCCCTTTGGCTTAAACCCCACCCGGATGGGGGCCCCCGATACCAGCGCCGCCACAATCCCCCGATCTCCTTCCGTGAGGTTTAAGACCAAGTCGTACCCATTGCGCCGGATCTCCCGCCAGAGCCCCCACTCCTTTTGCAACCGGCGCCATAAAGGGAGCTTTTTCCAGCTTGTGTCATAGCAGAGGAGCTGCCGGATGGCTGGGTGCCCCTCGAGCATAGGGACCGATTCCCGATAAATATAGGCGTCGATCTCGGCCTCAGGCAACGCTTTTTTAATGGCGCTAAAGACAGGAGAGGTCAATAAAACGTCTCCTAAATGGCGCAATTTGATGACAAGAATCTTTTTTACTCTGTCGAGTTTGGGGTAGTCGCCGTAGTGCATATGGAGAGTGATTTTAAATTTTTCTCAGATTTTTCAACAGAACTTCGTGAGATTTATTAAGCCTTGGTTTACAATGTCGTTACAATTCACATGATTGGAGAATCTCATGGCACAGACCACTACCCAAACTTTGGAGCAAACACTTTCGATCATCAAGCCCGACGCAGTTGGGCAAAACATGATTGGAAACATCATTGAGTACTTTGAAAGAGAGGGGCTCAATGTCGTTGGAGCAAAGATGCTCCACCTTTCAGAAGAGCAAGCGAAGGCCTTTTATGCCGTTCATAAAGAGCGCCCCTTCTACAAAGAGCTCGTCACATTCATGACCTCAGGTCCCGTCCTCGTGATGGTTCTGGAAGGGGAAAATGCAGTGACTCGCAACCGCGAAATCATGGGAGCGACCGACCCTTCCAAAGCCGCTACCGGCACTGTGCGCGCCGACTTCGCGACCAGCATCGAGCGCAACGCAGTCCACGGCTCTGACAGCCTCAAGACCGCCAAAGAAGAAGTTTCCTTCTTCTTTAAAGCGAACGAAATCTTTCCACGATCTTAAGGTTAGCGATCAGACACTGAGTATGGAGAAGGAGGGGGGTTATACCTCCCTTCGTCCTCAAATTGTGGCGCAGGAAGACCCTGATCGATAAACGACTTGGCCACTGTTGCCCTCTCTACCTGGATCCTCTCAATCAAAGCAACCTGCGCGTTACTCTGATCACGCGCCGCATAATAGGCTGATCCCATCCCGAAGATAAATCCCGCTGCGAAACCTACCGCCGCGCCTATAGGGCCCAAAGCGAGCGCCCCCGCCACACCCCCGCCACTCACAGAAGTGGCCCCCCTAAGAACGCTCCAGTTTTCAGTCGCAATCAGCTGGCACCGCTGCGTGATTGCCTGCCGCTCCATAGCGCGAACAGCTACTACCTGCTCCTTCAGGATCGCAAATACCCGCTCGCGATAATCTTGTTGCCTCTGCATCTCATCCACTTGCACCTGGAGAGCCTGTTTTTCCTCCGTTGCAGCCTGGAAGTTCCTGGTCAGATCGGACAACTGAGCTTTGAGCAGGTCTAGCCTTTGCTCATTTTGACGGTTGATCTGGACCAACCGCATAAGATCTTGGGTCTCGCTATGTAATTGCACTGCCATCAGCAACTCCTTGAATTTGAAGAAAGGGGATATTGCGCGCTGCACACTCCTGTTCGAGCCGATGCGTAAGGTGGCGGCGCACAATCGCATTCACATCTATAAGCCTGAGAAGGTCCTCTCCGACACCGCCTCCTCGCGCCCTATTCTCAATGAGCTCGCTCCCCTTAAAAAACTCGCTAAAAATAGCGAGTAATCCCTCTTCAGAATTTGTAATTCGGATAGGAGCCTCCTCTATCTGTCTCGCTGCCGCCCCCCTGACTCTGGCCAATTCCCCCTCCGCAGCATCGCGCTGCTGAGCGATCGCAGCTTGTTGCGCCTCCCTACCCTGGTCCTGGCGCACCTGAGAGAGATCCCTTTCCAAATAAAGCCCCCCGATCACACACACATTCCCCCTTAACCGACCATTCTCCAACTCTAAATCCCGGTTCTTCTGCTGCAACGAAGCAACTTGGCCTTGCAGAGCCGCATTGTCGTTTCCCAACCACCAACAGTGGGCGTACTTCCAGGCTCTCTCCACGTGGTCCACCACTCCTCCCAAAAGCCCGCTCAGAGCGCGAAAAACCGCATACTCACCCAAGCTCCTCACTACAGAAGTACCACCGAGCCAACCCGTGAAAGCTCGACACCCCTCTCGCAACTTCTCGAAAATTTGAGAAGCCAATTTTTTGACCAGTTCCCAAGTCGTTAACTCAGGTTCTTCATAGATCGGTGAAGGGAAAGAAATCGTGGTGGGACCACCCACACTTGTACCAACAGCCATAAGCCTCCAATTAAAGAGGGTCCATGCTAAATCAAATCTTTATTTCCCGCAAGGACCGCTCTAATTATTCACAACACCCTAGCTAACAGCCACTTACAAAACTATCCTTGAAAAAATGATAGTTTTGTGATAAACTGTCCTTATATCAAGGATAGCATGATTCAAGTACTCCTAGGTGAGTTTCGGACAAAACTCACCCTCCTCAAAGACCTCGTTTCTCGGGACGCCGAGTTTCCCAATGCGCCCAGCAAAATCAAGGTGGCTATAGGGATGCGCCGCGCTGGGAAGACTTATTTTTTGTATCAGCACATTCTCCGCCTCATTCGCGAAGGGACGGACCCAGACACCATTTTGTATCTCAACTTTGAAGACGATAGGCTCCTCCCCTTAAATGAGCAAAAACTGGCTCAATTGGTAGATGCATTTTTCGCACTGATTCCCAAAAATCACGACAGAAAATGTTTTCTATTTTTCGATGAAATCCAAAATGTCCCCGGTTGGTCCACCGTGATTCGGCGTCTTCACGACACGAAAAATGCGGAAATTTTCCTCACCGGCTCCTCCGCCAAACTACTCAGTAAAGAGATCTCGACGAGTTTACGAGGGCGTTCTTTGGCAACTGAGATTTGGCCCTATAGTTTTCGAGAGTTTCTCCGAGCCAAGAAAGTGAATCTGGATACCAGCTTATACGACCAAAAAACGAAAGATTACCTATCTCAGCTCTTCAATGAGTATCTCTCTACCGGAGGCTTTCCTGAAGTGCTCTCATTTACTCCCGACATCCAGCAGCAAACGCTGCAAGAATATCTCGATATTGCCATTTACAGAGACATTGTCGAGCGCCATCAAATCAAGCATCCCTCGCTCATCAAATACATGATCCTCTCGATGGTTTCTAATGTGGCCAGACCCTTTGCCATTACCAAATTCCATAAAGACCTGCAGAGTCAGGGATACTCCATCGGCAAAGACATTCTCTACGAATATGCGGAGCACATTGAAGACGCCTATCTCGCTTTTTCGATTCCCATCTACGACCGATCGATCCGCAAAGTGTACACAAACCCCAAAAAATCCTATGCGATTGACCCGGGCCAGGTTCGAGCTGTTACCTTAGATTACGAGAAAGATCTGGGAAGGCTCTTTGAAAACATTGTGTTTCTAGACCTAAGACGATTAGGCTGCACCGTGAACTACTACTTGACAGAAGAGCGCCATGAAGTCGATTTTCTCGCGCAAAAAGGTCGCGGTCAAAAAAAACTATTCCAAGTGGCCTGGAACATCGACGATCCAAACACACTGCGCCGAGAAACCAGGGCTCTAGAAGCGGCGAAAAAAGAACTGGGAGTTGAGGGCGAGATCATCACCCTCGATTCTTATTTACAAGGCGGGATTAGATTTTAACTGTGTCCTAGGTCTGAAATCCACACCAAATTTGCTAGGAATCTGACATTCTTGAGCCCAGTATTTCGCCATCCCTTTTTCTAACTTCCGCATAGATTGAAGAGCATTCAAAAGTAGCAGATGCAAAGGTTCCACTGCTTGGTTCACACTCTTTTCTTGTTTAATACCCTCTATTTCGTCCACAACAGCTTCTATCGGCTTCCCTGTAAGGCCCGTTTCTTTCTTAAGTAAGAGCGGAACGCCCATGAAAAAAATAGCTGGGTTTGTTGTAAAAGCAGGTCCTATGGCCATTCTTCGCGCTGTAAGATTAGCGACCTTTTGAGCTGATTGGTCGGATTGACCGGCCACTTCGATGAGAATCTGATTGATCTCACGCCGAATTGCATGGGCTTGCTCAACAAAAATTTCCGCAACTTGAGGATCTCTAGCTTGTCCTAAAAGCTTTTGAAATTGGTTAAAATGCTCTTCGACTTTAGGGAGTAACAGAGAAATGCTTTCTGCGCTCTTCAATAAGGCACCCCTAAATTGGCGCGTAAAAATCTCCTGACATCGATCCATTGCTTTATCATTTAGACGTTTTTCAATAGGAGACTTAAAAGGAATAGTTTCTTTTTTGACGGAATAGGAATGTTCCTGTTCAAAGACAATGCCCGGGAAGTTGATAGAGACGTTTTTTAACTGAGTTAAAACCTCGCCTCGAATACCAAGTATAGGGGAGGGGCAGCTCAACGAACGAATTTGGGCTTGGTTAACCCAGCAGCTTTTAAAGTTTTCAAACATATATTGTTCGTGAGAGAGAAACCTCTCGTAAGATGCTCTATTGCGGACGACGTCTAACCCAATTCTGGATGCCATATTTTTTAACCTTTCGTTACATTTTGACCAATCATTTTACCGGTGCAAGAAGCAGTTGTCAATGCTCACTGAAAGGAGGGAGTAGAGTAGGGTGGGCAGGTTATTGCCCGTACACCTCTTTGAGCTTCTGGTAGCCCCCTTCTATGAGAGCCTGTAGATTGAATGCCGTCTCCTTCTCCTCTTTACGAGAAAATGGAGGAAGGGCGACGTAACCTAGGCCCTCACCATCGAAAATGGAAAATTCCAGCACTCGGCCCTCTCGGTATCCTACTTGTATCCCCCTAAAATCATCGACTGCCTCTCCGCACCAAAAGTCTACAATGACCACGCGCCGGCTTTCTTCTCCCTGTAGGATTCCGCGCAAGCGGCCTACAGCACCTGCTCTCCGCCCCTCTTTTTCCTGTATGACTGTACTGACTGTCAGCGTATCTACAGATGCACCGTTGTGCCTCTCTATCCTATTTTCAAGACGGTCAGCATCGAAAAATTCCTGTTCAGACAGGACCTGATAAATCTGCTCAGGCAGATGTCTCTGATAAATGTTTTCAGAAAACCCAGCGACTGCGCAAAATAAAACCAACCACTTCATACGACCCCCAAAGTTAAAAGGAGAGCGTACTCAAATTTTTTCTAAAAATGCAAGGAAATTTCCGTGTGAGGTATTCCCTCTATAGCATGAAAGGTCATCATGTCTCTTCAACGTGTGATTTCTTTCATCGATGGTTTCAATCTCTATCACGCAATCTCAACTCTGCACCGTCCAGAAGAATACGCTCCTGCTAGCCTGGCCTATTCCCACTAAAAACCCCCTCACGTAAGGCGGCAACGCAGCTGGTGGAGCTGGTCTAGAAGGGCGGGGGGCATTTTGTCCCCGAAGAGCTGGAAGTAGGTGGTCAGTTCGTCGCACTCGGCGAGCCATGCGTCTCGGTCTACTTTGAGGAGCTCGGTGAGGTCCCCTTCATAATCAAGGGTTTCGGGGATATAGCCGATGGGGGTCTTTTTAGCCGGAGCGTTATTGCCTGTCCGCTCGAACACCCACTTCAGTACGCGTGCATTATCGCCGAATCCGGGCCACAAGAACTTCCCGTCAGCCCCTTTTTGAAACCAGTTGACGCTGTAGATGCGGGGGAGGTGGCGGGAGTGGGCTCCCACTTTGAGCCAGTGGGCAAAGTAGTCTCCCATGTGGTAGCCGCAAAAAGGGAGCATGGCGAAGGGGTCGTGGCGCAGCTTTCCGAGGGCGCCTTTGGCGGCGGCGGTTGTTTCGGAGGAGACGCTGGCGCCAAAGAAGACGCCGTGGGCCCAGTCAAAGGCTTCTGTGACGAGGGGGACTACAGAGGCGCGGCGTCCGCCAAATAAGATGGCGGAGATGGGAACGCCACCCAGTGCTTCGGCTGCGGGGTCGTAGATGGGGCATTGGCGGGAGGCGACGGTGAAGCGGGAGTTGGGGTGGGCTGCCGCTTGTCCAGATTGGGGGTCCCAAGGGGTGCCGAGCCAGGAGGTGAGGTGTGCGGGGGGTGGGCTTAAACCTTCCCACCAAACGTCTTTGTCTTCTGTGAGGGCGACGTTGGTGAAGATGGCGTCGTGGGTGAGCGAGAGGATGGCGTTGGGGTTGGTTTTCATCGAGGTGCCGGGGGCGACGCCAAAATAGCCAGCTTCTGGGTTGATGGCGTAGAGTCTTCCATCTTTCCCAAAATGCATCCAGGCGATGTCGTCACCGACGCACTCTACTTTCCAGCCGGGCAAGGCCGGTGTAAGCATCGCGAGATTGGTCTTCCCGCACCCGCTGGGAAACGCGGCGGCGATGTATTTTTTCTCTCCTTGGGGAGAGGTCAACCCCAAAATGAGCATGTGCTCGGCGAGCCACCCTTCGTCGCGTCCCACTACGGAGGCAATGCGGAGGGCAAAGCATTTTTTCCCGAGCAGCGCGTTGCCGCCGTAGCCGCTCCCAAAAGACCAGATAGCCTTCTCTTCGGGGAAGTGGACGATGTGGCGCTGCAGAGGATTGCAGGGCCAGGGAACGTCTTTTTGGCCTGGCTTGAGGGGCATGCCGACGGAGTGGACTCCGGGGACGAATTTCTCCATTGGGGGAACGATGCAGGTCATGAGGCGCATGTTCAGGACTACGTAGGGAGAGTCGGTGATCTCTACGCCAAAGCGGGACAAAGGAGACCCGACTGGACCCATGCAGTAGGGAATGACGTACATCGTCCTCCCCTCCATGCAGCCGGAGAACAACCCATGTAACTGAGCGTGCATCTCTTTGGGGTCTTTCCAGTTGTTGGTGGGGCCGGCGTCCTCCTTGCGGAGAGAACAGATGAAGGTATTTTCTTCTACGCGGGCCACGTCGTCGGGGTGGGAGTGGCACCAAAAACTGTGAGGGCGTTTGAGGGGAACAAAGGTGCCCGCTTGGACGAGGAGCTGTTCTAAGTGGCGGGCTTCCGCTTCAGAACCGTCGCAAATGTGCACCTGTGCGGGGCGGCACAGTTTGGCGATTTGGTCTACCCACTGCGAAAAAAAATTCACCACAGAGGCACAGAGGAAAGAGAGGTTGCACAGAGGCGAGGGCTTTGCCCTCGCGCTCCCATCAAAGGACTTACGTCCTCTGAACTCCTATATTGGGAAAAAAAATGGGATTCAAAAGGGCAAAGCCCTTTTGCGGTGCTCGAGGCAGAGCCTCGACTCTGTGCGTCCTCTTTTTCCTCTGTGCCTCTGTGGTGAATTTTTTCTTCTCCCCTCACAGAGATTTTTTCTTCTTGAACTTGTCGAGGTACTCGAGCGCCTTCCCCGTTCCCATGCACACGGCGAGGAGCGGATTTTGGGCGACGAAGACAGGCAATCCGGTCTCTTTGATGAGGGCTTTATCGAGCCCTTTCATGAGCGCGCCGCCCCCTGCGAGGACCATTCCCCTTTCGACGAGATCGGCGGCGAGTTCGGGGGGACACTTCTCCAGCGTGAGCTTGACGCTCTCGATGATCTGTTGGATCGGCTCTGCGAGGCACTCGCGGATTTCCACCGAGTTGATCCGCTTGGTGATGGGGAGTCCTGCGACCTGGTCGCGACCGCGCACTTCCATCTCGAGTTCGTTATTGCCGAGTGGGTAAGCGGACCCGATGGTGATCTTGATCTCTTCCGCTGTTCGCGGGCCGATCATCAGGTTGTAAGTGCGGCGCATGTAGTTCATGATGCAATCGTCGAACTCATCCCCTGCGATCCGGAGTGAGCGAGATTCTACGATACCGCCGAGCGAGATGATGGCGATTTCCGTGGTACCGCCGCCGATGTCGATGATCATGTTGCCGGAGGGCTCATGAACGGGGAGGTCGACACCGATTGCGGCGGCCATCGGCTCTTCGATGAGGACTACTTCTTGCGCGCCTGCATGAAGAGCGGAGTCTTCTACGGCGCGCTTTTCAACGCCGGTGATCCCTGAAGGAACTGCGATGAGGATGCGAGGGCGGAAGAGGCTGCGGGAGGGGGTTACGCGTGCGATGAGGGCTTTCAACATCCCTTCGGCGATCTCAAAGTCGGCGATCACCCCATCTTTCATGGGGCGTACAGCATGAATTTTGCGGGGCGTCTTACCCAACATCGCTTTTGCCTTATGACCGACCGCGAGTACTTCGCCAGTGAGAGAATCGACCGCCACCACAGAGGGCTCTGCCAACACAATCCCTTTGCCGCGCACGTAGACGAGGGTATTTGCTGTTCCTAAGTCGATGCCGATATCGCTCGACAAAATCCCATAAAAACGGTGGAATTTTTTAAGAAAGCGTTCTTTCATCTCGTGGAATGTTTGGAAGGGGGGGCTGTTTTTCTGCATAGTCTCTTTTAAGTCTGTAAAAGTTCTAGAACATCTTCCCAGGTCAACTTCGCAATGGCTTCATCATCGCAGCTCACCACTTTCTTGACCAATCCTTTTTTACGTCGTTGCATTTCGACGATCTTTTCTTCAATGGTATTTAACGTGATGAGTTTGTAAGAAGAAACGGATTGTTTTTGTCCCATGCGGTGAACTCGGTCAGTGGCCTGGTTTTCCACTGCTGGGTTCCACCACATATCGTAGTGAATAACGGTATCGGCTCCCACCAAATTCAAGCCTGTACCTCCGGCTCTCAGCGAGACCAAGAAGACTGGAATTTTGGGATTTTCATTGAACTCCTTGACGATCTCCAATCGATTTTTGGTCGATCCATCGAGATAAGAGAAGGAAATGCCTCTCTGCTCAAAATCTTCGCGCATGATTTGGAGCATGCGGGTGTACTGGCTGAAGATCACCGTCTTGTGATTTCCTTCGACGAGCGTCTGGAGCAATTCGAGGAGCATATCGTATTTTGCGGAATCGCCGAGCTCTGCTTTTTCCTTCGCAAAAATAGCCGGGTGGCAGCAGATTTGCTTCAAGCGGGTCAGTGTCGCCAAAACGTGGATCTGCACCTTGTCGAATCCATCGCGCTCCACCAGCTTGACGAGCTCGTCTCTCGCCGATGCGGCGTACGACTTGTAGAGCTCCAACTGGACGTTCGAGAGCTGGCAGTGGTAAACGATCTCGGAGACGGGAGGGAGATCTTGGAGCACGTCGCTCTTCATGCGGCGTAAAATAAAGGGAGAGACTTTTCGGCGTAAGTATTCGATGTTTTGTGCTTGCTGCGGGCCTGTGACGCGGATATATTTTTCCATAAACCGCTCGTAGGTACTGAGGAAACCTGGCATTAAAAAGTCCATCAAGCTCCAGAGTTCGAAGAGCGAATTTTCGATCGGCGTACCGGTCAAAATCAATCGGTGAGAGGCCTGGATCATTTTGACCGACTTGGCATTTCTCGTACCGCGGTTTTTGATGTGTTGCGCCTCGTCGAGCACGGCATAGCTAAAAGGGGTCTGACAGTAAGTTTCGATATCTTTTTGCAGCAGCGTGTAAGAAGTGATGATCACATCGTAATCGCCCAGCTTTGTGAGCACTTTTTTCCGCTGTGAGGGAACCCCATCCACCACGATCGCCCGCAACTTGGGGTTGAATTTGTGGAGCTCTTCTTTCCAGTTGTAGAGCAACGAAGTGGGGCATACAATGAGAGCGCGAGCCCCCTCGTTTTTCTGCAGATTTTGCGTGATGGCCACGATCGCTTGGACCGTTTTTCCGAGCCCCATATCGTCCGCCAAAATCCCATTTAAGTACATGCAGCGGAGCCGCTCTAACCAGTGAACCCCTTCGAGTTGGTAGGGGCGCAGCTGCGCATGGACATCTTTCGGCACGGGAGAGGCGATCAGAGGGACCTCCCCTAACATCTGACTGCGGATCTCGATCAATCGAGGAGACATGGTGAACGCGACGGGAAGACCATCGAATGCTTTCGGATCGATCGTCGCCAAATTCCAAAGAGGTTTGGCCTCTTTATGGCTGTCGAGTTTTTTGATCCCCAGCTCATCGAAGAGCTGTACGAGTTTTCCCACCCGATCGAGGTCGAGCACCAAGATTTTCGAAAAGCGATTCACCGCATCTTTGCCCTTCTTCGCATCGAGCTCCAAGTAGGACCGCTTGGCCGAGAGACACTCCCAGAGAAGGTCCAGCTTGACCCCTTTTAGGGCGCCATTGACCACCAGATCAATATCGTAATAACCCATCGTAGAGGCCGCGTCGAGTTTGAGCTCAAACGTCGTCTCATCGTAGATGAACTGGTCGGTTAAATTCTGAGGGCATTCAAATTGAACGCGGTGCTGATTGCGCGGGATGATCCCCGTCATGAATTCTACAATCTTCTTTTCTGTCTTAGCTAAATAGGTCCCCGTCTGCGGGTTGAATAAAAAGTCCTGAAAGAGATCTTCGACGATCTGTCGCTCTTCCACTAAATTACGCGCCAAAATCCCCTGCTCGCTCACAAACACCTTGATGTGGTCGTACGTCAGTTTGGTACCCACAGAAGGGAGCTCTTGCCCATCGTACGCAAAGAAAAGAGTCGCCTCCAGCTCCCCATCCAAATAAGAGAGATGGCAGCGAGAACCCAGTTTTCCTGCGAAAGGAAGCGTAACGAATTTTTCGATGATTTCCTGATTGGCCACCTCGGCATATTTTTTGAGCTCAGGCAGTGCATTTTCGACAAACGTTCCAAAGAGCGGCTCAGGAACCGTCATGTCCCGAATCGCTGATAAATGCATCAAGTGCGTCCGCTTGATATGCGAAGGGAAACGGTAGTACGTATCTTGATAGAGCATCCCCGGCTGAGCGCATTCGAAAAGGGTCACCTCTTCCACAGTCAAAACCGACTCCCCCGCGACCAACTTCGGATTGAATAAAATCTTGGCTGCCGGAGGATCGATGTACTCGAGATGGAAACGGAACACAACTGGATGAGGCGCATAGCGCAGCGGCGTCTCCAACGTCCCCAAGTACAAACAAGGCAATACAGGAAGCTCATCCTCATCGCTCTTAAAACCCCTTGGACCCAGCGTCCGCATCGCCACCGCATGCGCCTGAGATAAAAGAAGACCAAACGCCTCAGGATCGATCTGCGCGATTCTGTGCGCCCGCTCATTTTGCGTCGCATCCAAAAACCGAGCCTGATCCATGATGATCTGCAGCAACGTCGCTCCCACCTCATCAAAACTCTTTAAAGAGAAAAACAGACGCCGCCCACCCACAAAAAGAGGTTCTTCATAGCGCACCGCCTCCAAAAACCCCTTCAACTGAGAAATCTGCAAAGGCTTCGAGCGGAAAGGCAACCGGAGAGCGAGCTGCAGCTCCACCTTTTTGTCACCCTGCTGCAGCGACTGCGGATTGAAAATCACCGCCAGTTCAGCCTGAGCCAGCGAACCTTCCTCGCGCGGTAAAAAGAACGGCGCCTGAGACAACACATTCGAAGAGGCCACATACTCCTGCAGCACCTGCTTATGGTAGCGCGCATCCTGCTTAACTACCTCTTTCGTCTCCGCCTCTTTGATCGCCTCGATCAACTCCGCCTTTTCCTTCGTATCGAACTGATCGTCTTTGGAGATATCGGACTCTTTCGAGTACTCGATCAGCAAAGAATCAATCTTATCTTCGAGGAAAAAGACCAAAGCGGCCAAGTGTTGACAATCGAATCTACTCGGGCAATCGCAATTCGTGTGAACCGCCTGCGATTCGAAACGATCGACCTCGATCTCACTCTCATAAGTGCTGTCAAAGTTACTCAAGACACGGCTGCTAAAACGGATCGTGTCATTGTCGAGCCGCAAAATCTTCGCCGCTACAATCTTGTTCTTTTCGTAAAGCTGCTTCCCCTCTTTGAGGATGGCTGAAGAGAAATCTTGCTTGAGCTTGCGGAAATTCAACATACTTTTACGCCCCGTGACAAATCTATCCGAAGACTTGGTTTTACCGATTTTCCATATGTGTTGCAACGAAAATCTTTAGCACATGGATAGAGTATCTCGACTTTGTCCATTTTTCGAGACCGAGACCGTTAAGGTTTTTTTATCATTGACCTTTACGGTTATTTGCGCAGATTCTTCGGAAGGACAACGATCGCATCAGAGACTCGGCGCACGGTGTTTTGGCCTTGTCCCTCATCTTCGTCTCCATGAGGGGAATTTTTGATAGCCCCTTCGTATACCATCGTAGAGCTCCCCCCTCCATCTAAATTGAGAGCATAGACGCACCCCAACTTTGCCATCAGAAGCTGAAGTTCGACCATGGTCATCCCATCAAAAAGCGAGGTTTTGTCGACGACAACAAACATCCAGTTGCCATTGGGCAATAGGCCCACCGCTGTCCTTGCATGTCTAGAGGACAGGAATGTAGGGATAGTCCGCTCAGATTCAAAATCTATGATCCCTGCACCATGATGCAATAGAATCGGGGTCCCTCCCACGATATAATCAAGAGACTCCCATTCAGAGGAAGAGGTCACTCCTAACAAGGGGGTAATTTGCGTAGATGCAGCGAGAGGCCTCCCCATTTCAAAAGCGTTAAAGAGAGGATGCTTTTCCTGAATGGACACTACATACCCATTTTCAGGGATTTTTGTACTTCCCCCTTTTGTCACAGATTGGACAACCCCATCTACGACGACGAGCTCTTCCCCATCCGGAGCAGTTAAAGTCGTTCTATGAAAACAGGGTGTAAAAAGGATGATCTCCCCCTCTTTACGAGGTCGATTTAATCCATCAACGCGAACCTCGCCAAGGTTGATTGTGACTAAAAGCCGATCCATTTTGGGATTTTGATCCTCGGGCGACCATCCGATACAGCCCCTTGGCTTCACGGGAAGGGCGTACCAATCGTGAATTTTTAGAGCCCCACACGCTTTCCCATCGAATGTGCCCCCGATGGAAAAGAAGCCCCCATTGATCGAGGCAAGGGCCCCATAGCGCGTGCTGATTGAAAGGACAGACTCTCTCCCTAGCCCGTCGTCTAAAGCCTTCACGGGCCGGATGTCATAAAGAGAGGGATCCACTTCGAGGACATGAATGGCTTGAGACCCTGTGATGTACGTAAAGCAGGAAGAATCTGAAACCTCTGAGTATGTATATTCGAGACCTTGCGCAGAGAATAGAGAGATAAACGGGAGAAGGAAACAAAAGACACATGCACCGAATCTCTTCATAAGAACCCAAAGTTTTCAGAGGGATTATACGGAACTTCGTCCATTCCCTGCGAGCATTTTAAAACGGGTCAATTTTTTCTTACCTACAAACACCTCTTGTCCAAAAAAAGAGGTTTCGGCATAATGGGTCCCTTATACTTTGCGGGCGTAGCTCAGTGGTAGAGCATCACGTTGCCAACGTGAGGGTCGTGAGTTCGAGCCTCATCGCCCGCTATTTTTTAAGTTAGGAGAACCCTCGTGTCACAAACAGACCTCGCCTCACCACAAGTAGATTTTTCAAACGACCTGGTGAGCCTTACCGTCCATCGCAAGCCCGGCTGCCGCGTAGAATTCCACGCCAAAACGGGTGAAAAACTCATCTCCCAAGCCCGCAAGATGGCGATCAAGGCAATCAATAAAGAGGTCTCCTTCCCCGGCTTCCGCCCCGGCAAAGCCCCTGAAGAGGTCATTTTAAAAAAATATCCTAACGATATTGAAAAGCAGCTCCACAAGTCGCTGGCCGACCTCGTTTACGTCGAAGCGCAAAAAATGGCCCGCATCCCCCTTTTGAACAACAACGCCCAAATCTCTTTTGACATGAAGAGCAAGACCGCAAACCAAGCCGAACTCCTCTTTTCCTTTGAGACAGAGCCGGTGATTCCACAGATTGACAAAACTCTTTTTAAGCCCCAGCCTGTCGATCGCGTAGAAGTGGGAGAGACCCAAGTCAACGAAGCGGTCAAACAAATGCTATTTTTCTTCGCTGAGTGGAAACTCGTCGAAGAGCGCCCTGTCCAAGCGGGCGACTACATCATGATCGACCTCGATACAATGGACGGCGAACAGACAGAGCGAGTGTTCAACCATATCCGCTTCGAAGTGTCCCCTGAACGGATGGCCAACTGGATGCGCC
>CAYHED010000002.1:0-25161 GCA_964355615.1 uncultured bacterium | reverse complement strand
GCGGCGAAGCCGCAAGGTTTTTTTATCATTTTCTCATTTCATCATTTCCATCATTGACCTTGGTTATACCGAAACAACCTCTTGAAGAGAGGCAGTCGGGGAAGCCCCCGCTGCCCCATTCTGGCCCTACCCAGAAAATGGGCATGCGCCCCAGGGCATGTGCTGACCCGGAAGGAGAAACGCAAAGGAGCGAAAGACGCAGAGTCGCAAGAAAAAACAGCTCATCCCTGGCGTCTTTGCGTTTAGACGGCTTCTAACAGGGAGCTTTTTAATGCGTCAGCCCTGCTACTGCTTCTGGTCGGGCACCCCTAAGAACTTCTTCAGGGAGTGGCGCGTGGCTTCTCGGCCAATCACGGCCAATGATTCTGTCAGGGGGATCTGTTTGGGGCACACTTTTACGCAATTTTGCGCATTGCCGCACCCGGCAATGCCCTCGTCTCCAACCACGGCTTCAAGCCTGTCCGATTTTTCCAAAGCCCCTGTGGGGTTGGTATTGAAAAACCGAACTTGTGACATCGCCGCAGGGCCCATATAGGGGGACTTTTCACCCACTTGGGGGCAGCTTTCGCTGCAGCACCCGCAGGTCATGCAGGTGGAGAGGGCGTACATCGCTTCTTGCACTTCGGGCGCAATCGAGGGGCCAAAAGACCCCGTATCATTCGAACTGTCGATAGAGATCCAGGCGCGCACCTTCTTTAATGCCTCAAACATCTGGGTCCGATCGACGTAGAGATCGCGAATGAGGGGGAATTTGGTGAAGGGGGCCAGGGTGATGGTCGGAGCCCCCGTTTCTCGAATCAGCGTTTCCACAAGGGCGGTGCAGGCCTGGCGGGGGCGCCCATTGACCAACATGGAACAAGAACCGCACACCTCTTCCAAACAGCCCTGTTCCCAGGCAACGGGGGTTGTTTTCTTCCCTTGTCGGTTCACTGGATTTTGCTGGATTTCCATCAGGGCTGAAATGACATTCAAGCTGGGTTTTCTGGCCAGCTCAAACTCTTCCCAGTACTGGTTGCCGACTGCCCCTCTAAAAATTCTAAAGATAACGGTCATATGGGCAACTGGATGTTTTTGGGTATATTCTTCAAAGTGGGCTTTACCTTTTTAGCTGTTGTATAGTCTCTCTTTATCGGGTCGAGGTGGCGGGTGTCAATAGGTTCGTAAGAGATCACCGGTTCCTCAGGGTCGTATACGGCAATCGTCGTTTTGAGCCATTCCTCATCATTGCGCTCGGGGAATTCTGGCTTGTAGTGGGCGCCTCGAAACTCATTGCGGAGCAGCGCCCCTTTCACAATGACCAAAGAGAGCTCCAACATGGAGGGAAACTGCCGAGCGAGTACGTAAGTCTGGTTCAGCGCAGTCCCCCGATCGTCGAGAGCTACGTTCTTGTAGCGCTCGCGCAGTTCCTTGATTTTGTCCATGGTCTTGGCCAAATCGGGGTTATCGCGCTTCACTGTCGCATTGCGTACCATCCACTCGGCCAGTTCGGTATGGAGCTGGTGGATATTTTCTGTTCCCTCTTTTTCTAACAGGGCTTTTTGCTCTCTGACTTCCCCAGCCAGCGCTTCGTGAAAAACCGCTTCTCGTACTTCGCGCTTAAGGCCATCGATGTAGCGGGGCACTTCGCAGCCGGTGACAAGGCCGCCAAAAATACACGAGAGGAGGGAGTTAGCCCCCAATCGATTGGCGCCGTGGTACTGGTAGTCGGACTCACCCACGTTAAAACATCCGGAGAGGTTGGTCATCTGCCTAAAACGGCTCATCCGATCGGGATCATCCGCAGCGGGCCAGTCGACCCAGGCCCCTCCCATCGTATAGTGGTAAGCGGGACAGATGCGCATCGGTTTTTTGCGCGGGTCATCCCCCGTGAATTTGTGGTAAATATCGAGTACAGAGGCGAGTTTGTGGTGTTGTTCTGCCGATAGATGGGTGACGTCGAGGTAGACTTGCCCCTTTCCCTCCACTCCCATCCCGAGTTCGCATACCCGAAGCACTTCGCGAGAGCCAATATCGCGAGGGACAAGATTCCCGAACGAGGGATACATCTCCTCGAGGAAATACCAGGGCTCTCCCGTCTTGCCGCAAGGGTGCATGGTCCCATCAGGGAAGCGGATCTGCTTTGCAGAGTTACCAGGGACCCATACCCTTCCCCCCTCGCCGCGCACCGACTCAGAGATCAGCCTCATCTTGTCATCGCCGGGAATCGAGGTGGGATGGATCTGAATGAACTCTCCATTTGCGTATTTCATCCCTTGCATAAACAAGCGTCCATTCGCAGCGCCGGTACAAAAGGTCGAGTTGGTCGACTGCTTGTAAATATAGCCGAGCCCCCCCGTTGCAATCACAACGGCGTCCCCTTTGAGAACGTGGAGTTTGAGATTGAAAAGATCGTGCATCACAATCCCACAGGCGCGACCCTCTTCGTCGAGGATCAAACGGAGGAATTCGTGGTGTTCAAATTTTTCAACGAGCCCCTTCACTTCGAATCTACGCACTTGCTCATCGAGTGAATAGAGCAATTGCTGTCCCGTCGAGGCCCCGCAAAACGCGGTGCGGTGGTAGAGCGTCCCGCCGAATCTACGAAAATCGACATGCCCCTCTTCCGTTCTGTTAAAAGGGCACCCCATCCGCTCCATGAGACGTAAAATACCCGGCCCGGCCAAGCACATTTCCAATACGGGAGGCTGATTAGCGAGAAAATCCCCCCCCTTAATTGTATCGTAAGCGTGGATCAACGGAGAGTCGTCCTCCCCTTTCAGGTTGATCGCGATGTTGATCCCCCCTTGCGCACACACAGAATGGGACCTCCTCACCGCCGTTACAGAGATGAGCTTTACCCGGCACCCCTTTTCAGCCAGTTTCATGGCGCAAGAGAGCCCCGCTAAACCACCCCCTACAACAATGACCACCTTTTCCATTAGTAGGACCCCCAGATAGCGGCCAGCCCCAAGAAGGCCAAAATGGCTGACAACCCCCACGTGACTGGGAGAAAAGCTTTTTGCGATCGGTAAGAGAGGAGAACGCCCCAAGTGATCAAAGCAGTCCAAAGGCCATTGCCCGCATGAAACACCGCAGCGAGCAAAAAGACCGTATAGAGCCCAATCATCCAATAGCTCTTAAAGGTCTCACGCACCATGAATAAAAGAGCCGTCCCCGGATCTGTGGCAACGACGGTGAGGGCCCCCAGTGCTGTCGGCTCCAACTGGACGTGCAGCCGCGCTGCTGTGGCACTAAGCGCCGCATCAAAAGAGACTGAAGAGAGATATTCCACCTGATTATCTACCACCCGTGTTACAGGGTAGTTGATAAAGCGCATTTGCACCACGTGAGCAATAATCCCCACAGCGAGAACCCA
Organism: uncultured bacterium; assembly: GCA_964355615.1. Lineage (GTDB taxonomy): Bacteria > Chlamydiota > Chlamydiia > Chlamydiales > SM23-39 > CAIVVG01. The sequence goes on along the minus strand of CAYHED010000002.1, from coordinate 21,806 downwards.
AGAAGTGAGCCGCTGCCAAGTAAACGCCCTGTTGCGCCCGTAAGAAAACGACGGTTTGGCACCATCCGTTCCCATCGAATTTGCCTTAGCCTGCAACGCCCTCCGGATTCCCCATCCCATATGGAGTAGAAGGGGGAACCCCAAGAACAAAACTTCAACCACTTGTAAATAGGGAATCGACTCGAGCAAATTGGCCAACCGGATGAACCCGAGCCCATAATCGCCGAGCCACAAAGCCGCCTGAGAGTTCGTCACTAAGTGAGCGCACAAGAATAAAACGAGCCAAAGCCCCATCAACGAATGGACTCTGCGCCACGCAAATTCTCCAGAAAGTAGGGTGTTACGAGTGGACATACCCCCGTTGTAAGGAGTTTTTTAAAATTTGACAACTAAAAAAGACGGCTCGCATTGTCAAACGTCGCGCGAACTACCTCTTCGACGGAAATCCCCTTAGCATTTGCGATACAGGCCGCCGTCTCCACTAAAAAAGCTGGCTCATTGGGCTGTCCCCGGTGACTTTGAGGCGCTAAAAAAGGGGCGTCCGTTTCGATGAGCAACTGTTCCAACGGAACCCACCGCGCCACGCGGCGGAGCATCTCGCTATTTTTAAATGTGACGATCCCGCTGAGCGACAGATACCACCCCCGTTCAATCACCCGCTCCGCCTCAGCCAATGTTCCTGTAAAGCAGTGGACGACCGCAGGGGCTTTTTTAGGGTACTCCCCATCCACAATCTCAAAGAGATCGGCAAACGCCTCCCTACAATGAAAAATCACCGGCAGCTCACACTCCGCTGCCAAGTGGAGATACTCGATCAGAAACTGTTTCTGTACGCTCCGGTCCAGTTCCTTGTAGTAATAATCGAGCCCCGTTTCCCCCACGGCCACAAGCTGCCCCGATCGGGCCGCTTCAGCAAAGACTGGAAAAGCGAGCACCCCCTCTTTTTCCACATCGTGTGGCGTGGTCGCTCCCGCATTGAGAATTTGGGGATATTGCGCGGCGAGCTGTACCCCCCGCGTCAAGGTGGCTGGATCTGTGCAAATATTTAAAATGCGCGCCACTTTAGCAGCAAGAGCCCTCTCCAAAATCGGCTCAATGGGCTCTATGTCACTCAAGTGGGCATGAGAATCAAAATAGCGCATAGTCAAAACCCAAAAAAGAGGCGACGCATCTTATGGAAGCCGATGACCTCGGTCAGTTCCCGCGCGGTGACAAAAAGGAAAAAGAGCATCAGGTAGACGACCTGGACGGCCCAGAAGAAGTGCCAGTCCATCTGCCATATAAAGTTGTCTAGATCAAACTCCAACGGCTGCCCCCTCACGATGAAGGGAACGAGCCGAATGAGAGCCCGAATGATCCCGGTCATCCCCCAATAAACAAACGTCTTCCAAAGAGACGTCCAGATGAGCGGCTTTTTTGAGAACAGATTGATGAAACCGGTGTGGTCGACGACAAGGAGGATTTTGGCGATCAGCGCTGCGGCGACGAAGATTTGGAGCAGGGAGAAAGGAGCGATCCCCGCTCTCTTAAAAAGGTAGTCTTCCACGATGTTGATGACCACAAATGCCAGAAAGAAAAAGACAAAGACCGGAAAGATGTGGAGGAACTCTTTGGTGACCCACTTGAAAACTTTTGCCATGAACCTAGCTTAACCTCTTGCTCCATTTATTGGCAGAGTGGGACGACGGGAACCGACTTAGTACGGCTTCGTCCCTTCAGAAAGAAGGTCGAGATACTCCCAATAACTGAATCTACGCCCCCGTTTTTTCCCCGTCAATTCTTTCAGAATGCCGATCTTCACAAATTGAGAGATTAGTGTTTGGGCCGTCTGAAAAGATGTCTGGAAGTGAGCAGCGGCTTCCTGAATGGATAAATGAGGTTTGATGAGCAAATAATCGAGCAAGGCGATGGCCAGAGGGGAAGCGACCTTTTTCTGAAGCAAGAGCTTTTTATGCGTCTCGGCCAAGGCGAGCACATTTTTAATCGTTTCCAGCGCCGATTCAGCTGTCCAAACCACCCCTTTCAGGAAGAAGGAGATCCACTGCTCATAATTCCCTTGATCCCTGACTAAATTAAGCCGATCGTAGTATTCTTGTCTGTGAAGTTTGAAGTAATAACTCAGGTACAATAAAGGTTTTTGCATGATCCCTTTCCAGCAGAGATAAAAGGTAACCAGCAAACGCCCCAATCTCCCATTTCCATCGAGGAAAGGGTGGATTGTCTCAAACTGATAATGGATCAAGGCGCAGACAATTAACGTAGGGAGCCCCCCCTCTTGGTGCATATATAATTCCAGTTGCCCCATTGCATCGAGAGCATCTGCAGGAGGAGGAGGAACAAAAGAGGCATTTTTGAGAGTCGATCCCGCGGGACCAATCCAATTTTGAGATCTTCGAAATTCTCCAGGAGTTTTGTCATTGCCGCGCGTACCCGAGAGGAGAATTTCATGGAGCTCCTTAATCACACGGATGCTCATCGGGATCTCTGCAAGTCGCTTAAGACCGTGATGGAGCGCCTTAATATAGTTGACGACCTCTTCCACATCGCGAGGGTTCTTAATGGGCGCATGGCTCTCGTACTCAAAGAGATCTTCCAAGGACGCCTGAGTTCCTTCAATTTGAGAACTCAAGAGAGCCTCCTTGCGCACATACATAGCAATGATGTGGTCCACATTGGGGAGCAGGGACCCCGCCATATCCAGACGGCTCAGGGCATTATTGGCCTCCGCGAGCAGCTGACCCAATGGGCCGTCTACCTCCACAGGGGGGACGGGAGGCAACGAAGAAGGTATAAACGCCTTGTACCCAGTTATTTGAGTTACTAATCGACCGCTTCTGTTCATAAGTCCTTAAGTCCCAGAGCTGTTAAATAGCGAGAGCGAAACAGGGGTCGCTATTCAAGATCTCTTAAATAAGAGTAGCATATTGGAGGCTCTTGTTCAAGAAGTCTTAAATAATAGAGCGCTCGCCCCGCGTGGCGGGGGTTAAGCCGAGCGGCGAGAACTAGGGCCTTCAGAGGCTCCCCATAAATGGTTTTCTTTGGGTCGCAATTATGTAGCAATCCTGCTATAATCATTCCCAATCTTGGGAGGATATTATGACAATTGCAGACATTCAGAGGGCGGACACAATCCGAGCTTGTGCGACGCATCTTCCCCGGAAGGTTGTTGCTGCCCACATTCTTCCCTTCCTCTCTCCAAAGGAGAGAGGAGTCTTCTGGGAGGATTTCACAGACGCCCAAAGAGCAGGCGCGGTCCGAGCTTGCGCTACGCATATCCACCGGGATGTTGTCGCTGCTCACATTTTTCCTTTCCTCACCCCGGAGGAAAGCGAAGCTTATTGCTCCCCCCACATTCGGCAAGATTGGCGACGCTCTGTCACAACCCGGATCCCTTCAGTAGTGACATCCTTCTTATCCAGAATCTTTGCCCGAGCTATTTTTCCTGTGGAAGCTCCTTTAATTCCGCTGAATCACTCCCAACTCAAGACCCTCTCCCGGGTCGCCCCTCCTCGCGACTGGGAGCATTTACGTAGCTTCGATAAACTAATGCGGCTATCTTTTCGGTCAGATGAGGAGATGAGGGCTAGATACAATAAGGTCAATCCCCATGTAGAGAGTTTTACCATGCCACCAGGCAGCCCTGATGCACCTCTCCAGGAAATCGCGGAGAGATTTCCAAAACTTACATCGCTCAACCTCAAAGGCTGCGACACAACCAATGCAGGATTGGCTCACTTAAGAACTCTCCCCCTTCAATCACTCGACCTCTGGGGCTGCAGAGACCTCACTGCTCCGGGGATGGCTTATTTAAGTTCCCTCCCGCTTCAAGAACTCAGCCTCGCATTCTGCGACAGCACCACCGATACGGGGTTGGCTCATTTAAGCGCTCTCCCGCTTCAAGAACTCGACCTCTCGGGCTGCAGACTCATCACCGATGCGGGATTGGCTCACCTAAGCACTCTACGTCTTAAAAAACTAAGCCTCAATGACTTGCGAGATATCACTAATGCGGGGCTGGCTCACCTAAGTACCCTCCCTCTTGAAGCGCTCGACCTCTCGGTATGCGCCCGCGTCACCGATGAGGGATTGGCTCTCTTAGGAAATCTCCCTCTTCGATCACTTCACCTCACGGGCTGCTTCCGCATGACCGATGCGTGGTTGGCTCATTTAAGCAGTCTCCCACTTCAAATACTCGACCTCAGAGGCTGCGTCCGCGTTACCGATGCGGGATTAGCTCACTTAAGGACTCTCCCGCTTCAAGAACTCAACCTCACGCAGTGCGACAAGATCCCCGATGCAGGGCTAGCTCATTTAAGCAATCTCCCGCTGCAAAAACTCAACCTCACAGGCTGCGCCCGCGTCACCGATGCGGGATTGGCTCATTTAAGCGCTCTCCCGCTTCAAGAACTCGACCTCACGGACTGCAACCAAATCACCAATACGGGGTTAGTTCATTTAAGCACGCTCCCACTGAAAAAACTCGACCTCTCAAACCTGCGCAACCTCACCGATGCGGGATTAGCTCACTTAAGCACTCTCCCGCTTCAAGAACTCAGCCTCAGGGGCTGCCGTAAGGTTACCGATGCGGGATTGGCTCACTTAAGAAATCTCCCTCTTAAATCACTCTACCTCAGTGAGTGCAACGGCATCACCAATGCGGTATTCGCCCCCTTTAAAATCCCCCCCGCCCTGACCCTCGTTCTCCCCAATTGACGTTGTGAGATCGCCCCCCCGCCATAAGGAGTCTTAAATAAAGGACCCCCCCCCCCCCCCGCGTGGCGGGGGTTAAGCCGAGCGGCGAGAACTAGGGCCTTCGGCGCCCCTCCCCACTAAAAAGATTCTTTTAGACGGCAATTATATAACAATTCTGCTATAATATCACCATATTATAGGAGAATATCATGTCAGTTATAGAAAGTAAGTGGGTAGGTGCAGTCCGAGCTTGCGGAAACCGGTGGCCCGAGTTCTTTAAAGAATCCGCTATATATATTATCCCGGAGGTTGTTGCAGCCCACATCCTTCCCTTCCTAACTCCAGAGGAAATACAGGTCTACTGCTCTCCTCATGTTAGAGGCCAGCGCATGCGACAAGCCCTAGGAGATCCTGAGCAACGACCTAGCATACGGCCCTTAATTCCACTGAACCGCTACCAATTCCAGAATCTGTCTCGGGTCGCTCCCCCCTGTTCTACGGATCATTTGCGCCGCCTCGACTCCTTAGTGCGGCTTTATTTTCCATCAGATGAAACAATGAGACTCGGGCACAACAGAGTCAATCTCCATGTAAAGAATTTTACTTTTTCAGAAAGTCATTTTACTATTTCACAACTTATGCTTCCTACTCAAGAATTTATGTTTGCTGCTTCAAAACGTAATACTGATACAACCCTCCAGGAAATAGCGGAGAGGTTTCCAAGTCTTACCTCACTCAAAAATCTCCAGAAGGGCAGCATCACCGATGCGGAGTTGGCTCACTTGAGGACTCTCCCTCTGGAAGTACTCGACCTCTCATTCTGCCAGGACATCACCGATGCGGGGTTGGCTCACTTGGGGGCTCTCCCTCTGCAAGAACTCGACCTCTCATTCTGCGAGGAGATCACCGATGCGGGGTTGGCTCATTTAAGCGCTCTCCCCCTGAAAAACCTCTTCCTTCGTTCCTGCATAGAGATTACGGATGCGGGGTTGGCTCACTTAAGAAATCTCCCTCTTAAATCACTCATTCTCTTGGACTGCGAAAACATCACCGATGTGGGATTGGCTCACTTAAGCACCCTCCCTCTGCAAGTACTCGAACTCTCGGGCTGCGACCGCATCACCGATGCGGGACTGGCTCTCTTAAGCACCCTCCCTCTGGAAGTACTCGAACTCTCGGGCTGCAAGGACATCACCGATGCGGGATTGGCTCTCTTAAGCACCCTCCCTCTGAAACACCTCAACCTCTGGGACTGCCACTACATCACCGATGCGGGGCTGGCCCATTTAAGCACTCTCCCGTTGCAGCACCTCAACCTCTCTGGCCGCACGAACATCACCAATGCAGGATTGGCTCTCTTAAGCACTCTCCCGCTTCAAACACTCCACCTCGAGGATTGCGAGAACCTCACCGATGCAGGATTGGCCCATTTAAGCACTCTCCCGTTGTTGCAGCACCTCAACCTCTCTGGCTGCCAGGACATCACCGATGCAGGATTGGCTCACTTAAGCACTCTCCCGCTTCAGTCACTCCGCCTCGAGGAATGCGACCGCATCACCGATGCGGGGTTGGCGCACTTAAGCAAGCTCCCTCTTCAGTCACTCACACTCAGGGCCTGCGATAACATCACCGATGCAGGATTGGCTCACTTAAGCACTCTCCCGCTTCAGTCACTCCGCCTCGAGGAATGCGACCGCATCACCGATGCGGGGTTGGCGCACTTAAGCAAGCTCCCTCTTCAGTCACTCACACTCAGGGCCTGCCAGAACATCACCGACGCTGGGTTAACTCACTTAAGCGATCTCCCACCTCAATCACTCGTCACCGAGAATTGTCACAATATCACCCAGGAAGGGCAACTCGCTTTAATCAGCCGCCAAGCCTCGCATCGCCCTTCTCTAAAGCGAAAGGCTCATCCGGATTAAAAAGTCGGGAGATGCCAAGGAGGCGCCCTGATTTTTGAATCACGAGTGGTATACCCAAACAACTTGAAGAGTTGGGAATTTGGCAAGGAGGGTCCCCAGAATTTTTGTTCGGAGCGAGCGGCCATTGCCCTCGGGCAAGACGCGAGTGAGAACGGAAATTATGGGGTAAACCCGACGCAGCCAAAAACCAACTCTTCAGGTTGTTTGGGTATACATGATCTTAGCTGCTAGAAATCCGATTGGTTTGGTAAGGAGATCTTTTGGACGGTGCTTGTTCATAAGGAATGGCGCGGGTTACTCTTCCCGCAGTGTCCACAGAACAGATGGCGTCCCAATACCGGAAGCGAAAGACTCCGGCAGATTGAACTAGGAAACTGTTGCCCGCAATGTCCCAAGAGCTGTATCTTGGGGTACATGATCTTAGCTGCTGGAAATCCGTTTGTCACTGCTTACGTCCAATCCGATTGGTTTGGCAAGGGGATCTTTTGGGGTCTCTTTCTCCTCTCTGCGATCTCTTGGACAGTTCTCATCCACAAGGGATGGATCTTGTTCCAAGTGAGAAAACTGTCGACGGAGTTTGCCGAATTGTTTTCCGATAAAGAGCCGCTCGCGCTCCAATTCAACCGCCCAGCGAAGGCCTTCCTCCTCGAAGTGCCCCATCCATTTTTCTCCATCTACAAGGCCTTCAAACAAAAGGTGCTCCAGCTCGTGAACCGAAACCACTATCTGGGGAGCAATCCGGCTGCCCTTTCTGAAGCTGATTTAGGGCTGATCGAGTCCCAAGTGCAGGGGGCGATTGCTGGACAGGCCAAGATATTGGAGAAAAACTTGTTTATCTTATCGACCGTTGTGACGCTGGGCCCTTTTTTGGGTCTCTTGGGAACTGTGTGGGGTATTTTGCTCACCTTTTCTCAACTGCACGCTCCGGGCGCAAGCTTAAATAACGCCGCGATGTTAGCTGGGCTCTCGCTTGCATTGGCTACGACGGTGGTCGGTCTCGTGGTCGCTATTCCCGCTGTCGTCGGATACAATTACCTGAAAAACGCAGGGCGCGAATACCGGCGCGATATGGAGGATTTTTCTTACCTCCTGCTCGCCGCTGTCGAGCTCCAGTACCGAAAGCCGGAAGACAACCATGCGCAAAAGAGCTCATCCGTTTCTTGAAGATGAGGGGCCAGAAGAACCTCTCATCAATCTCACCCCTCTTATCGACGTCGTCTTTGTCGTCTTGATCAGTTTTATGATCATCGCTCCTGTGCTCAATATCGACTCCGTAGACCTCGCTTCGAGTGGTCCTAGCTCTCAAAAGGAGTCCCCCAAAATGGATTCTAGCCAGATCGCCCTCTCTGTTCGGGCCGATAATTCGATTTGGCTTCAAGGGAAATCGATCTCACTGACCCAGCTCGAAAGGGAGCTCAAAGGGTTCAAACAGCGCTATCCAAAGGCCATTCCTCAACTCGCTCAAGACAGCAAGGCCCATTTCGGCACTTACCAAGCTGTGAAAAATGCCCTCGAGGCAGCGGGATTTGAGCAGATGGATGTGATTTTGAAGCCCAACTGATGGAACTGTACCAAAAATTCAAAGCTTGGTCCCGAGGAAAACAGATCGGCGCGGTAGTCGTGCTGGCCCATTTCTTGTGTGTGTCAGCGTTGGTTGTGCACCATTGGGTGGCGGGGCACCCTCCTCCACGGCGCATGGCAGTCCGAACGCGCCAAGTGGCTTCTGTGGTGGCCCCAACAGCGCCCAAGTCCGTGTCTAGGTCAGTGGCTCCCGCTAAAGCTCCTCCGAAAAAATCAGCTCCCGCAGCTACAAAACCCCAGGCTAAAACTATACAGAGCACTCCTTCTAAACCGGTGAAAACAGAGCCCCTTGTTGTTGCGCCTCCAGTCACGAAAGCTGTTCTTGCAGTCCCAATGCTCATCGAGCCATCTCCCGCGCTTGAGAGCCAGGAAGCCGAGCCCTCTTACGAAGAACTGCTCATCGCCACTTTTCAAAATGCGCTGGACCTTCCAGAAATCGGCGAGGTGAGGGCGCGCCTTGAAATCGACCGAATGGGTCACTTGGTCAGCTGCATCATTTTGGAAACGAAAAGTCGCAAGAACGGAGAGTTTTTAAAAAACCGGTTGCCAGATCTCCTGTTCCCATGTTTTAATGGAGCCGATCTTCAATCTTTTACGGTGACCTTTCGCAATGTGGAAACTCGCTAGTTTGTTCTTATCCTTGTCCCTTTGGGCGACCGATATCGAAGTGGCTCTGCCCACCCGCTCTTCAGCGGCCCCTATTTATGTGAGTGCGGTGCATACCGACTCTCAGGAATCCGATTGGCGCTATTTCGACGAGCTCCGCTCTGCCCTAGAGCTCGATCTGAATGTAGGGGGTTTTTGCGCTGTGATGGATCGCTCGCCCACCTTGGAGGAATCGTTCCATTTCCCCGATGCGAGGGCTCACTTTGAAATGCCCCCTTGGGAAAAAGCCAAGGTCCCTTTTGTGGTGGCCATCGAAAGTAACCGAAAGTCCCTTCAAATCACCGCTTTCCAGATCGAAAAAAAAGCCTCTAAAAAATACCCAGAAATCCCCATCACAGGAAGGGTGGAAGAGGACCGGAGAGCCATCCACAAACTGGCCGATGCATTGCAAAAAGACCTCTTCGGCGTTGAAGGGATTGCCTCTTTACGCGTTCTCTATTCGCAACGCGCTCGCAACTTCGATGCCAAGGACCTCGACTGGACCTCAGAGATCTGGATGTGTGACGCAGATGGGAGCAATGCGCGCGCCGTGATCACTAAAGAGGGGTACTGCGTATGCCCGATGTTCCTTCCTAAAAAGGGCTCTGATCTAGACTTTTTCTACGTCTCCTACGAGCAGGGACAGTCAAAAATTTTTCAAGCCTCTCTCCACCGCCCCAAAGGTCAGCCCATGGTCTCTCTCCGCGGTAACCAGGCACTCCCTTGCATCTCTCCGCAAGGAACGCAAATGGCCTTCATCACCGACGTCGCCGGGAGACCCGACTTATTCGTTCAGAACTTTGACGGTCAGGGACGCTCCGTCGGCAAAGCGCGCCAACTCTTCTCGGCGCCTCGCTCTACGCAAGCATCCCCCACTTACAGCCCCGATGGAAAAAAACTTGCCTTCGTATCCGACAAAGATGGCCCCCCACGGATCTATTTACTGGACATCGCCTCTTCCAAAAATACGCAAAAAGCGCGTCCCGAAATCCTCACCAAGAAAAACCGCGAAAACACATCCCCCTCCTGGTCTCCCGACGGAAAAAAACTCGCTTACAGCGCCAAAACCGATGGCGTGCGCCAAATTTGGCTCTACGATTTTGCAGCGCAGGAAGAAGTGCAGCTCACTTCAGGTCCTGAAAATAAAGAAAATCCCGTCTGGGCGCCCGACAATCTGCATCTGATCTACAACACCGAGGCGGAAGACGTGTGCGAGCTCTATTTGATCCACGTTGGCAATCCAGAACCTTATAAAATGAGCAAGGGCCCCGGCCAAAAACGGTTCGCTTCCTGGGAGCCGCGCTAGTTAATTAAATGAACCTCCCTGTGCCTCCGCAACGTCGCGTAAGGCCATCCGAAAAAGCTCTTGAGACTCTGCGTCCCCTTTGAGGCTCTCTGCCCATGCTGCGTTAAGATGAGCAAGCGCCTCATCATGATCTCTCAGATCTTCAAGAAGCGCTTCGCGATAATCTCTGTATCTAGGCATCATCCCTGTTCTCCCTTATCTTGTAGTCCCTTCCCCCCGATTGTACCATATGTGTTAAATCTCTAGGGTTGACGCATAAATGTAAGGAGTGTGCCCTGTTTTTACAGGCTCGGGAAAAAGATCAGCACAGAGGGTAAAAAATTGAGATCGAGAGTTCGCAGAGGGATAAAGCAACTAGAGGTTAGACGGGGCCCTGCCCTGAGTAAGGGAGTGTACTATATCCTCCCTGCCACCATTGAAGACCCCAGACATTCTCGGAGAATCTCTCCCTTTTTCAGGGAAAAGTTCTTTAAAAGGCGAGAGTTTTGGCGACTTGTCATAGAGCAGAAAGCTGAGTGCACCTCCTTAACTCAGGGCAAGGCCCCGTCTAATCTCTAGTTGCTTTATCCCTCTGCGAACTCTGGATCTCAATTTTTTACCCTCTGTGCTGATCCTTTTTCCGAGCCTGTAGAATAGGGCACACTTCTTAGGTTTAATGCGTCAGCCCTGGATAACTCTCGTCAAGAAATCCCTTATGCGCTAAATTGAAAGCTAAAAGGGTGAGGTTATGAAACGTTTCTTCTGCTTTCTTCAGGTCTCGATTCTGCTGACATTGACCAGCTGCTCCCACTCAAGCGGGCAGTCTTGGGAAGATATGAAAACAGCGGGAACTTACATGCGAAAAGGGGTCGACGCTCTCTGGGGCAAAGACTACGAATCGCGCATGCTGACCTCAGACGAAGAATTCTTGGGGCCCTATGACGATGAGTTCATCCCCTTGAGCGACGCTGACCTCCGCCTGAGCATGAGCGATTCGGCTCTGCCTCAACCTCGCGGCGCGCTCGGACAAAAGGGAATTCCCGCCTTTGATCAGTTCTACGAACCTTCTGCCGATTTGCTCTCTTTATTCCGCTCTCTCCATTTCGACACAGATGACCATGTGGTTCGGGACAAAGCCGAAGTGTCCTCTCTCATGCGGCTGGCCGATTACTTAAAGAAGAACCCCAAAATGTTCGTCGTCGTACAGGGGAACACCGATGAAAGGGCATCTGCGAGCTACAACATGGCTCTCGGCATGCGCAGAGCGAACTATGTGCGCTCTTTCTTGGTCAAACACGGTGTCGATCTCAATCGGGTTTACACTGTATCCAAAGGCAAAGAGCAACCGGTTGCTCTCGGCCACACTCCTGAAGATTGGAAGCTGAATCGAAGAGCTGAATTCCGCATCTATGAAAAATAAACAGATTATACCGGACTCGGCCAGAGGCTTGGAATTTGCGGGGTTCAGAGCGGTCCAGATTTGGACGATCGCGAGGAGGGGAATATTGCATCAATATTTCCGACGAATGATCGTTCAAAGATGGGCCGCTATGATGCCCCGAACATTCCAAGCCCATGGCCGAGTCGGGTATATTTGGGCTATGAGTTTCATGGCCCTCTCTTCTTGTTCCCCCATTCGCTCTTCCGCCTACGATGAAAAGCATCTCTGGGAGCTTACGCTGCACGAAGTGCAGACCAATCTCGACGATCTGCGCCATGATGTGAGTTGCTTTAAAACAGAGCTCCAAATTCTGGATGGCCGTACAAAATATTCGGAAAATGCAATCGCAATATGCAAGCAAGAGCTCGCTCAAGTAGACAAGCTGTCTGGGCAGCTCGCCGCCATTGAAAAACGGTGGAGCGGGATTGAGAAAAACCAAAAAATAGAAGAAATTCAAAAACTGCTCGCTCACGCCAACGAAACGACATTGGCGCTCACTCAGTTCAAAAATCGGATCCAAGAGCTGGAAGGGGAACTCCTCGCAAGGGGGCCAAAAATCTCTTCCAAAACCTACACGGTAAAGTCGGGAGACTCCCTCGAAAAAATTGCTCGCATCCATGGCACCTCTGTCGATAAAATGAAAAAACTCAACCGCCTTGAAAACGATCGTATCATGCCAGGCCAAGAGATCACCCTCCCCAATGAGTAAATCGCCGATTGGTCTTTTCGATTCGGGATTCGGAGGACTGACAGTACTGAGAGAGGTCGTTCGAGAACTCCCCTTTGAGAATATTCTCTATCTCGGCGATACGGCCAATCTCCCCTACGGAAATAAATCTCCCGAAAAAATCAAGCAACTGACGCTGGAGAGTGGAAAATTTCTCTATGGCCAGGGAATCAAGCTGCTCATTGTCGCCTGCCACACTGCATCGAGTTACGCACTAGAAGCCCTTCAAAAGGCCCTTCCCATTCCCGTCATCGGGATGATTGAACCGGGACTTACTGCGCTCATGGGAGCGACTCAAACGGGGCGGGTGGCGATTTTGGGAACAGCCAGCACCATCCAATCGGGCATCTATCAAAAGCGACTTCCTCTTCTCAACGTACTCCCCATCGCCTGCCCTCTTTTTGTCCCTCTCATCGAGGAGGGCTTTGCAACACATCCAGCCACAGAACTGATTGCGCGCGAATACCTCGCGCCGCTCATTAAAGGGCGGTGCGACTCTGCACTCTTGGCCTGCACTCACTACCCTTTAATCCGTCCTCTACTCGCTTCCTTGCTCGGCCCTCGTGTGACTTTGGTCGAGCCTGCACTGCACTGCGCTCGCATAGCCAAATACCTCCTCGCCAAGCACCATCTGCTCAATGATTCTTCACAAAAACCTGAAAGGGTGTTCTATACGACTGATTCTCCAGAAAAATTCCAGTTGCTGGGAGAAACTTTCTTTGGAGAGCCGATTGATATACCCAAACAACTTGAAGCGTTGGGAATTTGGCAAGGAGGATCCCCATAATTTTCGTTCGGAGCGAGCGGCCATTGCCCTCGGGCAAGACGCGAGTGAGATCCGACGCAGCCAAAAACCAACTCCTCAAGTTGTTTGGATATAAAATAGAGTTGAAAAAAATACCGTTATCTGGAATGATTCCTGCTGACAGGGAAGTTAGGAATGAGTCAGAAAAAACGGATTTTATTGGTCGAGGATGAAGAAGACATCGCAGCCCTCATCAAACTGCAAGCAGAGCTATCTGGATACAAGCTCCACGTAGAAGTAGATGGGATCAATGGCCTCCGCGCTGTAGAGAGGGAAAAGCCCGATCTCGTGATTTTAGACGTCATGTTGCCAGGAGAAAATGGGCTCGATGTCTGCCGCAAAATCAAGAGTTCGCCGCAATTAAAAAACATCCCCATCCTCATGATTTCTGCAAAAGGGGAAGAGCTGGATGTGGTTTTAGGCCTAGAGCTCGGCGCAGATGACTATGTCCCAAAACCGTTTTCTCCCAAAGTGCTCTTCTCCCGAATCAAAGCGATCCTCCGCAGAGGAAAAGAGCCCGAAACTGCCATCCAAACAGTAAAGTTCGGGGAGTTTACCCTTGAGATCGACCGCTATATCTTGCGTAAACAAGAAAAATCCATTCCGGTAACTCTCTCTGAATTTGGAATTCTCCGCCGCTTGGTCTCCAACCAGGGAAAAGTCCTCACCCGCAACCAACTCCTAGACGATATCAACAATGACGATGCATTCATCGTCGACCGCAATATCGATGTCCACATCGCCTCGCTGAGAAAGAAGCTCGGGCCTACTTTTGATTGGATAGAAACTGTAAGGGGAGTGGGATACCGTTTTCGCGACGAGATGGCTCTAGACAAATAATCCGAGCGGGACTAAGCGGAAAGATAAAGAGGGGACTATGAGATATTGGATGATTTGTACCTTGCTCACTGTGGGCTGCGCAAGCAATATGGGAACCGGGGTGATCACGGGCATTACTCTGGGAGCAGGCGCTGGCGGTCTCGCGAATGGGGGAACGGGCTCCTTGATCGGCAGCGCAGCGGGAATCATCACAGGCGGGCTCATTGGGGCCGCGTTGGATGAACAGGACCGTCGGGTCATGGAGCGCAGCAGCCCACGGACAGTCGATCGAATGGACAGACAAGAACCCCTGACCATCAGCGATGTGATCAAACTCAGCCAAAGTGGCGTCGTCGATGAAACCATCATCCGCTATTTGGGAGAGACTCATAGCGAATACAATCTCACTCAGACGCAAATCCGGAGGCTCCAAGATGCGGGGGTCAGTTCCCGAGTGATTACCTACATGATCGATACAGGAAAATAGAATGGACGCCGAACTGCCCCAACACTACCGATCGATTCTGCGCGATTTCCGCAAGGCGGTTCACTCTTATGTCTCCTTCAATATCCTATTTGCCAGCCTCATTCTCATCGAATCTGTCCTCTTCATCCTGTGCTTGCCGTGGCTGAGCCACTCCGCTGTCATCGCGATTGCTTTAGGGGGCCTCTTTCTCACCTGCTTTTCCTACTGCGTACTCCTTTTTTACCTCCAGGCAAAAAAACCTGAGCAGTTCGTTTTTTTGAAAGACCAATTTAGCCAATCTTGTCGCCAACTCTTCCCTTATCCGCTCTCCTTAGCAGAGGCTCTCTCTAAACTGGCCTATCACCTCAACGATCTGGAGAAAAATTTCTATCGAGTACCCCCTTCTCTTAAGTTCTGTGCAGGCCCCGTCTCCCGCTTTTCAACAGCTTGCTATGGGAAGGATGTTCTAAAAATGAAGCTCCTTCTCTTGCAGGCCGCTGTCTCCGAGCACCTCAAGCAAATTCGCCTGACGCCTACCGATCTCGAAGCCCACGCTTCCCTGGCCGGCACTTACCTCGCCCTCTCCCAAATCTATCAAGAAAGAGCGATCGAGGACAAATTCCAAAGGGCCGCCCAGCTAGCCATTGAGGAGCTGCGCATTCTCTGCCACTATGCCCCCAATGATCCGTGGGCCCACGAACAGCTCGCAGCCGGGTACCGCTCTTTGGGCAAGGCCCCTGAGGAACTCAGGGAGATAGAAACACTTTTAAAATTACGTCCCAATGACAAGGAAGTCCTCTTTCGTTTAGGGACTTTGCACTTCGAACAAGGAGAAAATGCCAAGGGACTCCAAATATATGAGGATTTGAAGCGCGGCAACTTCAAAAAAGCGGATGAACTGATCGAGTTTTATGGGATTTTTTCTCAAAAAAACTCTTGAGTTTAAGATAGTTTCGAATTTTAGAAAATACCTCTTTCAGTAAAATTCGAAAGAATCTTAATCTTAAAGTTCCGAAACCCTTTGATGACATGCTGAAGGAACAAAAACGCTCTCTCATCACCCTCTACCTGGCCTACTTTGCCGACTATTTTTGTTGGGGGGTTGCAGTTGCCCTGATCGCCTGTTACATCTCCCCTGAGGAAACCAGCCCCTTTACCGACCTTTTTTTCAGTAGACAAGCCTCTTTGGGGATCGCCCTTGCCGCCTTCCCGGTAGGAGAAGTCATTGGCTCTCCTCTTCTCGGAGATCTCTCCGATTGGATTGGCCGAAAGAAGATCCTCATAGGGGGGCTCTGGGGCTCCATCTTCTGCATGCTCCTCTGCACCTTTGCCCTCCACGTGGGCTCTTTTGCCCTTTTTGTCTTGGGCCAATTTTTAGTAGGGTTTCTCTCTGGAAAACAGGCTATGGCTCAGGCAGCGATCGCCGAGATAGAGGCCGGCGACAAGGGGCAAAAGATGGTTTTCCTCTCGGTTGTAGGGGGGATTTCTTGGATTGTGGGCCCTGCCATTGGGGGGGTGTTGATGCAGGCCCCGATGGGAGGAACCATTTTGCCGAGCCTGCTCGCCACCTTGGTCTTTGCCGTCTCCCTAATCCTCACCTACGCCTGGTTCACCGACACCTACCAGCCCCAGCACCGAGATACCTCGATTTCCAAATTCTGGGGCAATATAGGCGGCATGTTTGTCCTCACGTGGAAAGAGAGCCTCTTTTTCATCTTCTTCCTCAACCTCTTGGGTTGGTATCTCTTGGTCGTATCGCTCTCTGACTTCCTGATCGTCCGGTTCAATCTCACAACAGCTCAGATCGGCTTTTTCAACAGCTACGTCAGCCTCTGCTTTACCGCCGGAGGCATTATCGGCACTCTCTGGATTTTACACCGCTGGAGAGCCAAACACATCCTCTTTTGGTCAGCACTTATCGGATCTGTGGGGATTTTTCTGATCTTTGGCGCACAAACGCTGGCCGAGCTGTGGACCTACCTCGCCATTCCAGCCGTCACTGAATCGTGGCTCTACCCCGCCTACCAGACAGTCCTATCCGATCGGACCTCCGAGCAAAATCAAGGAAAACTCTTCGGACTCATCGGCGCGAGCAATGGCGCGTGCCAATTCGTCGCCTCCATCGTCCTCGGCGGCTTTTCTAGCCAGTCAGCCATTTTGATTGCGGCGATCCTCTTTTTGAGCAGCGCCGCACTTCTCCCTGTGCTTACCCGGAAAAGATTGCGGACCACTCGACAGTCCCAATGATCAGCCCCACCACACAAACGGCGCAAGCAAACCAATTGACCCTCTCCTTGTAGAGCTGCTGGCCCCACAAGTTGCTCAAGATGATGGTCGTCACCGAGAGAATCGGAAAAATCACCGCATTCTCCAGTCCGCTTGCAGCCTCGGTCGAGCGAATGAGACAAAAAGTCCCCGCGCTATTCGCGATCCCGCCCAAAAGACCAGAAGTGATCTCCCTTTGCCGAGGCATTCTCTTCTCTGAAGGGAAGAAGATGAGCGATTGCGTCAGCGCCGCGCCCAGATAGTAGAGAGGGATGAACCACTGGCTCCGGATTCCTACCGACGTAAAAAAGGAGACGATCTCTTCCGGATGAGGGACATTGATCAACATAGCTCGGAACTGGAGAAGAACAAAAATCGCGATGTTCATGAAGAACATGATCGCGGAAAAACTCCACCATCCCTTGAAATCTTGGATCTTGGCCATCCCACGAGCGCCCAGGAAAAGACCTATGACGACGATGATAGAGCCGACCGCATGCCAAGCGTTATACAAAAACCCAAAAGCTGCCCCAAAGGTAATCGCCATGATCAGGCCAGGGAATACAGCTGCCGAATTGAGCACCGCAAACGTAAAACCTGGAGGACCCTTTTCAATTGCCTTGCCCAACGTAAAGAGGAGGATCGCCAAGAGCACCCCCGCCCCCAGCCCAAACATAGCGAGAGGGGTATTGAACGCATAGTCCCCCGCCCAAACCGGATTGAAAAAGACGGCAGCCAAAGCCGCTGAAAACATCTGAACGACGATGAAAGCGCTCGTCGCCCCACCCCCGTCGATACTGCGCCGCATTGCGTAATTGGAGAGCGCGTAGAGCACCCCTGTTAGTAGAGCTAAGACAATAGCCATGGAAAAACCCCTTTGTTAAAAAGGGAAAATATACCCTAAGAACCTACCCAAGTAAAAGCTTTCGTCGATTTTAGGGATTATTTTGGCCGCTTTTCGATTCAAAAGAACCCTAAAATCGACCGAAACTTTTTACTTGGATAGGTTCAACGGCTGAAAAGAGAAAAGCGCCAAGTAAATATTTTGTTTTTATGCAAGAATCTCTGCGGTTGCGTAAATAGAGCCATTTTCTTAAAATAGCGGCCAAAATAACGATAAGGGGATGTGGTTATGATAGAGGCATTAAGTTTCTTGGCATCGAAAAGCGTGAGCATACCAACATTTTTTGAGCCCCCCTCCCCTTTTACGCCTTCCGCCATCAACGTGAAGGAATCTCTCGACGGGGTCTTTGACCAAACCTGGGGCGAGATCTCTAGGGAAGCGGCATCTTTTAAAAAGGTCTGGAACACGGCCTGTACAGCGGCACCTGAAGTGGGGAACCAAGCCATTATAAACCCACCAATAAACCCACCAGCAGTAGCATCCGCAGTCAACGCCGTCCGGGATGCAGTGGTTCATGCGCATGAACAAGCTTCCGCACACCTACCCACAGCACTCTCCTCCGTCCGAGCCACCCTCACGACCTGGAAAAAAGAAATTGGGGACCAGATTCCCCTCCCCGTGAGACTGGCCTGGCGGGTGACCCCCACCTCCGTGAAAGTCGTAGGAGCGTGCTTCCTGATCTGGCTTTATCGCTCGAGTAAATCCGAGCAGCATGTCACCATCAACATTGCCCCACCGACCAAAGTCTAAGCTGGCTCTGGGCAAATTATTCGTAAGCTCGTATAATCGGGTCTATGCGTCTTCGTTGGTTCCTGTTTTTAATTTTTCCTCTGCTCACCTACTCTCAGGAGTGGCCTCAAGGGGATGAGGAAGAGTCCCATTTCCTGCGGCGCATCGCCGATTTTTGGCAGGAGGGGGAGTACTCGATTGCCAAAAACCAAATGGAAGAATTCCTCCAGTCCCACCCAGAGAGCGCCTTTGCGGATGTCCTCTCTGCCACGCTCGGCGACCTTCACCTAAGAGAAAAAAACTTTTCTGCGGCTCTCTCCTGCTATGCCAAGGTGGCCAGTTCCGAATGGACAGAGCGCATTTTTTTAAGCCGCATGCAATGTCTCTATGAAATGCAATGGTACGCAACGCTTGCCGATGAGTGTGAGGCCTATTTGCAAAAAGAGGCCCCCGCAGAAAAACTGCAAGCGACCTATTTCCTCGCTATTTCCCTCTATCAACAGTGCCTCAATGCTGTGAAAGATCCGGAGGCGCTCCAAAAACTCGCCCTGCGGGCGCAAGTCCCCTTTGAGGCGCTGCTAGAGAGCGAGCTGTCGGGGGAAGTGGCTCAGGCTTTTGCCCACCTGTGCTGCGTGCTGAAAGAGTTCCCCAGGGCGGCACAAATCTACGCAGAGCTGGCCGCCCAAGATCCAGAGGGCTCTGAAGAGCTCCTCTTTCAAGCGGGACTCATTCAAGCTGAATATGACAAAGAGCAGGCGATAGGGACCTTTGCCAAAATCCATGCAATGGGGCAAAAGCGGAGCCAAGAAGCGGCGTTCAACCAATTTGTCTTGCTCCACGATCTCGGTCGCCATGAAGAGCTCGCCCAAATGAAAACGGAGTTGCTCGCAGATATCCCCGCAGACAAGCAGTCGATGGCCCATCTGTTTTTAGGGAAAAGCTTCCTCGCCATGAAACAGTATGGGGAGGCGACAAAAGAGTTGCTGGCGTATGTACAGGAAACACCCACCGAGGTGGCATTGCACCAATTGCTAGAGGCTGCGTGTGCGGAAGAGAACCTGAGTGCGGTCAATGTGGCCATTGAAAAATGGAGAGACCGTTTCTCCTCTAGCACAGCGCTGCCCAAAGCCCTTTTTGCCCGCGCGCATGTGCTTAAAAAACAAGGAAAACGGAGCGAGGCCCGCGCTGAGTTAGAAAAACTGCTGGGAGAATTTAGCGCCTTCCCCGATCGGTCCGATGCCCTCTTTGAGCTGGCCCACCTCGAGCACCAAGACCTCCTTTGGGAGGGGTGCCGCGCAAGATCGGAACAGTTCCTCTCTGAATTCTCTTCCTCGCCTTTGGCCCCTTTTGCTGCGCGCTACCTCCTCTCCTCAGGCGCCCACTTGAGTCAGAAAGAGCAGTTCATCGCAGATATTCAAAAGTGGGGCACGCTCCCTGCGTTCTCTGATCAAGAGAGGGACACCTGGCAATTTTTTGCCGCCAAGGCGCTCTTCGACCTCGGAGAACTGACCCCCGCGACAGAAACTCTTACGCCGCTCGTCACAAGGGAATTCCCCGAGCGCAAAGAGGCCCTCTTGCTCCTCGCTTTGTGCAACCGAGAAGACCCTCTCTTCTGCTCGCGTGCGGAAGAAGCGCTGGTTCAAGGGGCCACCCTCATGGAGCCCAGACAGGTGCACATCCTCTTATTCAACGCCTACCTCGCACAGCATGCACTCGAGGCGGCAAGCGCCCATCTTTATGCTGCTTTTGAAGCAAAGGCCCCCATCCAAGCGATGAACCTCCTCTGGCTAGCTGGCCAGTACCAAGAGCGGCTGGAGAAAAAGGGCGATCTCTTCTTGGCGCAGAGGACGGTTACCATCTTAGAAAAAGTGCTCCAGGAAGAGCCCTCCGAAGAGGTCTCTTGCCAATTGGCGAAAAGCTACCTCCTCCTCAGCCGCCCCCAAGATGCCAAAGCCCTTTTAGAGCCCTTTGATGAACCCCAAAAAGAGACCAGAAGACTGTTGGCAGAAAGCTACTTGCGAACAGGCCAAGAAGAGAGGGGGGAAACTTTGCTCGATGAGATCATCAAACAAAGCGCCAATGTCAGAAGTAAAACAACTGCCGCTGCCTGCTTGCAGAGCGCCCGGCTCAAATTGCATAAACAGCGCCCCCAAGCACTCGCCCAGCTCAAAGACCTCGTCCTTCAAAAAACTCTGCCCAATGAGCCCATTCACCTCGAGGCGGCGCTCGAGTATATAGACGCTGGGAGAGAGAAGAGGCTCCCCCTCCTGAGAAAAATCAAAGCCGATTTTGAGAGCGAAAGCGACCTCCTCTCCAAAGATTACCATGCAGCGCGTAAAGCCTTGCCCGAAAAAGACCTTATCTACCAAGCCTACATGCAGTGGATGGAGAGCGAAATCCTTTCGCTTTCTTTGGAAAAAGAGTTGCAAGCAAAGGCGAAACACCTTTTGCTACAGATTGTACAGACAGGGGCCCCTGAGCCTCTTCTCGACCGAGTGACTGCAAGGCTAAAGATACATGAAGATTCCCAGCCATAGACGTATCCTCTCCGGATCGGCCATCGTCTCATTCGGTTTGCATATCGCTGCCCTCATCTTCATGCAAAGCCATTCCATTTGGCTCGGCGACCCCATTGTCCGCTCGCCAACGGCCGCCCTAGAAAAAAAGGAATTCAATCAGATCTTAAAAGAGTCTTTCGTCTCCCCCAGAAAAACAGAGGAAGGCCCCCAGAAGGCGACGCCCCAACAAGAGCCCACACCCGCACTCGCAGATGCGATCCCCCAT
The DNA here is from genome assembly GCA_964355615.1 of uncultured bacterium. Taxonomy (GTDB): domain Bacteria; phylum Chlamydiota; class Chlamydiia; order Chlamydiales; family SM23-39; genus CAIVVG01. The sequence continues at coordinate 738 of CAYHED010000002.1, read as the reverse complement.
TTCTCCGATCAGGCGCTCCCCTTCCCCCTATTTTCTGCGCTCCCAATGCAACACCTGCTCGTGGCCAATGAAACGCACCTCCCCACCTTCACCCTTCCTGAGCGCCCCCTCACCAACCTCTTTGAGCACCTCCCCAAAGAACTCTCCATCCCCCAGATGCTCACAGCCGCGCAGACCCACCTTCCCACACCGCTTTCCCCTGAATTCCAACTCTCTATGGCCCCCCAAATCGTGGTTCAAGCACCCCCGCTCAAGACCCCACAAGTGGAGACACTCCCGCAAAGCCCCGCCTTTACAGAGAAAGCCACCCCTATCAAACCGCCCACGCCCAGATTCGCTCCACTTCCCCAACTCCCGACCTTAGCCGACCTCCAAACCATCAACATCTCCCCCCACTTTGAAGAAGAAATCTCCTTTTTGCCCAATGAAAGTGGAGAAGGGTACCTATTTGCAATCACCCTCATTCCCAAATCCGATCTCGAGCTATCGAGGCTGAGACAACACTACACATTCTTAATTGACCGCTCCAACTCGATCCAGAAAGACAGGCTGCAAGCGATGAAGACATCCGTTTTAAGAGCCTTAGAAGAGTTGGATGGAGAAGACACCTTCAATCTATTTGTGTTTGATAGCAAAGCAGAAAAGCTCTCCCCCACCGCGCTTGCCGCGAGCAGCACATCGATCGCCCAAGCAGAAGGGTTTTTAGAACGAATCGACCTCGGAAGCTTCTTTTCCTCA
>CAYHED010000001.1:0-27395 GCA_964355615.1 uncultured bacterium | reverse complement strand
AGGATACCAGCCGTCGTTCGAAATGCTCACAAGGAGTTCCGCTCCCTTCGCCCGCTCTTGGCGGACGATATCGCTATAGGCCTCGTCGGAGCAAATGGCGATGCCGAGAGGAACTCGAGAGGCAAAGACTTTCGCTTCCACCCCCTCATCAAAAGAGGAGGTGAGGCCAAAATGAGTCGATAAAAACTGTGCGGCAAAAGGGGGGACGTACTCTACAGCTGGCATGAGAGTTCGTTTCTCATACCGCTCTGGCGCCAGTTTCTGAGGAGAAAAGAGGAAGGCGGCGTTGTAGGAGTGTTCCTTTTCATAATCGTCAAATCCGGCGACCACCTGCGCTCCCAAATGGTCTGCGAGTTGTTGCGCAATCCACCCATTGCTCACCCGCTTTTTGAGCGTGGCGGGAAGCTCCGTCCTCAGACATTTTTTCCAAAGGGTTCTCACCTGTTTGACCGAGTGGTAAGCGCCACCTACCTCAAACGGGAAAGACGCCTCAGGCAACACGATCAACTCAGCGGGCTTTATGGAAGAAAGAACCCGTTCCCACTGAGTCAATGCAGGGATAAAGGCGCCGGGGTATTCTCGGACGGGCATTTTTTCATGGGGAAAAAGACCTGTCTGTACAAGAGCTACGGAGAGGGTACTCGAAGAGGGCGCAACGATCTGTTGCTGGACAAATCCAAAGACATAAGGGACTAAAGCGCAAATGGCCCAAAGGGTCTTTTTCCGCTGGAGCCACAGGGCATTGACGAGGAAGACCCAAAAAGAGAGGCCGTACACGCCAAAGAGAGAAGCAAATTGGATCGAGGCCGAGGTCGTAGCCAAGCTCGAACCCACCGGATTCCAAGGAAACCCAGCAAAGAGAAAGAGGCGCGACCATTCGAGAAGGACCCATCCCCCAGCGAGAGCCAGTGGGCGGTGAGTCAAGCGCGAAACCCAGCCGAACTGGAGCCCCAAAAGAAAAGCGAGAGCAAGGTAGACGAAAACCATGGCAAACGGCATGTAATCGAGGGTCGCAAGCCAAGAAATCTGAACCAGTTGGACCGCTGTAAACCAAAGGGTCGTGGGCCAAAAACGGGTCGTAGAGCGCCATAAAAGAGCGTAGCCACAGGCGGCAGCGACAGGCCCCAGCCAGGGAACCCAAGCCGATTGCCCGAGAGCGACAATCAAAAAGCTGACAATGAAATTAACCAATTTTAAAGCTCGTGAACGGGGAGGGGCCCGACTTGACCTGAACTCCATGGATGGCAACGAGGATCAGCCCGCCGAGAATCCCTAAATTCTTCAGGAAGAAAATGGTCTGCAGCCCCCTTTCCATCCCCTCCATGAACCAAAAGGGGTACATGAGGACGGTCGTGGGGATCAGGATGGCCATAATGAGTCCCGCCCCCAATTTTTCCCTGACCCCAAGGAGAATCAGGAGCCCCCCAATGAGTTCAAAAAAGGTGGAGACAATCAAAATCAGAGGAGACCAAGGGGTGACCGCAGCAAAACAGCTCTGCAACCCCTCATTCGAACCGAGATAGCCCTGCCACTCACACAGCATATTAGACAGTGCCCTTTCAGCCTCGTGCCAATGAAAAATTTTATCCAGCGCCGCCGCGAGAAAAACAACGCTGATCAAAAGCCGAGCTAAAAAAATCGAGTAGGTGCGAACTTGTTTCATAGCTGCAGTATATTTTTCTAGAACTTAAGTAGCAAGTAGGAGTAGAATACTCTTGCTTATGGAAAGAATTTCCTTTCGAGATCACCATCTCATCGTTTTTTTGAAACAGTGGACCGGCTCGCGCGCTCCCCTCGACCAGGAGTGGGGCCACTACCTCCGCTCCCACAAAAGCATTGGCGCCAGTGACCGGCGCACGATGGGCAATACCCTCTTTGGCATGGTCCGCTGGAAGTCCCTCCTCGACCTCTTTTGTCACTCCGATGACCCTATGGAAAGACTTTCCACCTACCGCGGCCTCTCGATCGAGCGGTGCCAGCAAGACACTTCTCTCCCGGAAGACGTCCGGCTCGGCCTCCCCCCCTTTCTATATGAACGGTTCAAAATTATTTTTGGCGCTGAAAAGACGGCCGAACTGGGCCAAATTTTAAATACAGAGGCCCCGGTCACCATCCGCGCCAATCTCCTGAAAACCACCCGCGAAGAGCTCCTCGCCCCATTTTCTGAGTGGAATCCTCAAGCTTGCGCCCACTCTTCTGCCGGCATCCAGGTTTCTGGACGCCCTCCCCTATTTACCCTCCCCGCATTCCGAGACGGGCTCTTTGAAGTGCAAGACGAGGGAAGCCAGATCATCGCCGACTGGGTAGACCCCCGTCCCGGCCAACAAGTGCTCGATTTTTGCAGCGGCTCAGGAGGAAAAACCCTCGCCTTTGCACATAAAATGAAGGGGCGCGGACAAATTTTCCTCCATGACATCCGCCCCTCCATTTTGCTGGAAGCGAAAAGAAGGCTCAAACGGGCCGGCATCCAGAATGCCCAGTGCGCAGAAAAGTTAGCCGACAAACTGAAAGGGACCTTTGATTGGGTTCTCGCCGACGTTCCGTGCAGTGGCAGCGGAACCCTCCGTAGAAATCCTGACGCCAAGTGGGGCATTGATGAGGCCATGGTCTCCCGCCTCATCGCCGAACAAAGAAGCATCGTCTCTGAAGTGATGCAATACTTGCGCCCCAAAGGGCACCTCGTCTACGCAACCTGCAGCCTACTTCCCGAAGAAAACCAATCCCAGGTCGATTTCTTTTTAAAAACTCATCCTTTAGAACTGGTGAAGGACCCCCTCACTCTCCTCCCTCAGCAAGGCGGCATGGACGGTTTTTTCGTGGCACTGTTCAGAAAACGGGGAGCCTGATAGAATGCACCATATGTTTCCACTGCTTGCCTCATTTCTTCTCGCAGCCGCTCCTATGCCGAATATCCCCGACTTCGCGGACAATAAGCAGATCGCGATGCAAAATGCGATCTTGGTCAAAGTCAATGACAAGACCTTCTCGATGCTCGATGTCAGAAAGAAGATGGATCTCCTGTTCTACCAAAATTATCCGCAACTGGCCGAATCGACCCCCGCCCGCCTTCAATATTACGAAGTGAGCTGGCGCCAGGTTCTCCGCGAGCTGGTCGACAATGAATTGATGCTCGCCGATGCAGGAGTCAAAGAGATCGCTCTGACCGATGGGGAAATCCGAGAAGAGATGGAATCTCGCTTTGGACCCAACGTCATGCGCACTCTCGAGAAAATCGGCCTGAGCTACGAAGAAACATGGACTCTCGTCAAAAGTGAAATGATCGTCCGCCGGATGAGCTGGTGGTTTGTCCACTCGCGCGCCCTCAGCGCCGTCACTCCCCAAGACATCCGCCAAGCATATCGCCTCTACCTCAAAGAAAATCCCCCCTATCAAGAGTGGACCTACCGAGTGATCTCTATCAAAGACGAGAGCGTCGTACAGGCCGCGTATGAAAAATTACTCGCCACAGGCGAAGCACTCGCACACGAAGCCGTGCAGGCCTCTGCCGATTTTACAGCCAAAGACCAAGATCTCTCGGAGATGCACAAAAAAGCCCTCGCCTCCCTACAGCCAGGCCAGTATAGCGCCCCCGTTTTCCAATTGAGCCGCTCTGATAAAAAAGGGCTCCACAGAATCTTCCACCTCATCAAAAAAGAGGACCACCCCGCACCCCCTTTTGAAGCTCTCACAGACCAATTGCGAGGAGAACTCGTGCAAAAAGCCATCGCAGCCGAATCCACTAACTATCTCGAAAGACTCCGCAAACAACACGGCTATGATGAAGTCTCTTTGCAACAAGTGATCCCCACAGATCTCCATCCCTTCTCTCTGCAATGATCCTTTCTGAACTCATCCCGTTCTTGGAGCGCATCGGCGCCTCCCCGAGAAAAAGCCTCTCGCAGAATTTTCTCATCGATCCCAACGTCGTTAAAAAAATTGTGGCCACAGCCGATATTCAGCCAGGCGACCGCGTTTTCGAAATAGGTCCCGGCCCCGGCGCCCTGACCCAAGAGCTCCTCAAACAAGGAGCCACCGTCATCGCAGTTGAGAAAGACCCTTTATTCGCAAGGGAGCTCTCCCGTTTTGAAGGGCCGCTCCATATCTTCCCCGTAGACATCCTCGAGTTTCCTTGGGAGACGCTAAAAGCCCACGCCCCCCTCAAAGGCGTTGCCAACCTCCCTTACCACATCACAGCCCCCATCTTGGAAAAAATCTGCGAACACGCCTCCCTCTTTTCCTCCTTCACCCTCATGATCCAAAAAGAGGTCGCCGACAGGCTTGCGGCGCAGCCCCACACTAAAGAATTTGGCTCGCTGACCCTCTTTGTCCAATTCTTTGCCCAGATCACCAAAACCTTCCGTGTAAGCCCCGGCTGCTTTTACCCACGCCCCAACGTAGACTCTACAGTACTGCGCCTCGATTTCTGCAATGTGGAGAAGGATGGGAAAGAGATGTTTGCGGTGATTCGGAGAGCCTTCCAACAACGGCGCAAGATGCTACGGTCTTCCTTGCAGAGCCTCTTCCCACCTGCCCAAGTGGAGGAGGCGTTGCGAACAGTCGGCGTTTCCCCTGAAGCGCGCCCTGAAGCACTCTCCTTAGAGCAGTGGATGGGCTTTTATGAGAAACTATTGTAACAGCTCAGATCCGTCTCCTTAAGCTAAGATCAATGATGGAAAGGATGAAATGAGAAAATGATAAAAAAACCTTGCGGCTTCGCCGCATCGCCGCTTTGCGGCGAACCAATATTTTTATCATTTTCTCATTTCATCCTTTCCATCATTTTTCTTAGTCGTCAGCCTAGTACCGTCCGTTCTTCATCGGGAGTATCTGAACTATTCCAGGCTACTTAAACCACTGCTTCATTCGGAATAGGAGCGTGGGTTTCACATCCACCTGAGCAAACAAAGGCCCCTGCGTCAGCAATACTCCCTCGCCGCTCAAGACCTCAATCCGCCCCACTCTCTGCCCTTTTTGAATAGGAAGCGCCGGTAGCTCCCAACGGACAAAGGCCCTATAAGCGGGCTCTTCTGCTGGATAAAATGAAATCACCACCTCATCGGCCAAACAGGCCTCCACAGGAGCTGTCCCCCCCTCCACCTTCTGCGTAAAGAGCGATTCGGGACCAATCAACCTCTGAGACTTCTTCTCTTCCGCAAAGGCCGCTTCAAAGAGGCGCGTCACATCGGCGCAGTGCTCCCCTTTTTGCTTACATCCCAGTACGACGGCGATGAGCAACCTCCCATCATGCTCGGCAGCAGCGACTAAAGTGTGTTGGGCATGAGAGGTATAACCTGTTTTTACCCCGATCGCCTTGGAGTAATGGAACTTGCCCGACTTCAAAAGGGGATTTTTCTGAAAGAGCTCTGTCACCGGTTGCTTGTTTGTCTTCGGTTTAACGTAAGAGAGACTCGACACAATCGACCGAAATTTGGGGAACTGCAGCGCTTTTTTCGTCACCAAACAAATGTCGTAAGCCGTCGTAAAGTGCTCGGGATGATGGAGCCCATGCGGGTTGCGAAATTGGGTATGGAGACATCCCAAATCGCGCACATACCCATTGAGCCCTTCAATGAATTGGGGCACTGAACCTGAAACGGTCTCCGCAAGGACGTTCGCTGCATCATTGCCAGAGACGAGCATCAATCCGTGCAGAAGCGCATCTAAGGTGACTTTTTCCCCTTTAGCCAGCCACATCATGGTCCCCTCCGGCTCCAGCCAATGGGGCAGAGCATTTTTCAGATCTTGGGGATTCTTGAAGCGGAGCGCCTCCCCTGAAACCGTAACTACCTCATCCCAAGTTCCTTTCTTCTGATCGAGGACAAAAAGGGCAGTGGCGATTTTGGTGATGCTCGCAGGGAATGACGGGGTGTGGGCATGCTTTTCGTACAGAATAGCGCCCGTTTCTCCGTTCATCAAGATCGCAGAGCGCGCCTGCAGAGTGACTTCGAGCGGACCTCCCCATAAAGGCAAGGCGATAAGGGCGACAAAAACGAAACGCAACATTATACCACTCATGATTCAAAAATCGGTTCTGCCGGCGTCGAGCAGCCACTGCTTTTGGGATCCGCCTGCATCGCCCAACCCCTTGGGTTGAGCTGCTTTAAGCGTCGGCTTCGCCTGACCCAAAATCAGGGCGCCTCCTTGGCATACCCTGATTTTTGAATCATTCCTGATATAAACATCTTACTCAAATGACTTTGGCGGGTCAAATGCAATTTTTCTCTTGACAACTGGCCTGTTTTCGACCTAAGATGAGGATACGGTATGTGCGGGGGAAGACATGTTGAATCCAACTCAACTTGATGAAGCTTACAAACAGTTTATGGGGAACCTTACGGAGTGCGTTCACGATGGGGTCACCCGCATCAATCTCCAGTTTCTGCACGATCGGGGGATTTTGGCCCTCATCCAAGACGATACCGCGGAACCGGACGACCTGACCCAGTACTTCCACGTGATTGAAAGCGTTGAGAAGGTCACCCTCTTCAATGAGCAATTCGTCGTCTGGATCGTCCCGAAGATGGATTCTGAGCAACCGGTCACTTATGTGTTGATCGCGCTCAATCATCCCGAAAAGCCCCACCTAGAGATCGTCTTTCTCACAGAAGGGGTCTATAACACGCCCCGCTACGTCCTCAAAGTCCTCCAGCACTATCTGGTCGACATGCTAGAAACGGAAGAGACCGTAACCCTTTTCGAAAAAGGTCAGTGACGCTTCTTGATGAGCGTCAAGACATTCTGGTTATTTTCTCTTTTGTAGAGCACTTGATCCATGAACTTGCGGATCATGGGAATCCCCAATCCCCCTAACTTCCTCTCTTCGAGGGGCAGGGTGGGATCGAAATCAATGGGGGCATTCAGGGGATCAAAGGGAGGTCCCTGATCTTTGATAACGATCTCTATTTGTTTGGGGCTAGAGCTGACAACGAGCTCAATATCGCCGCTCAGCCCCTGATAAGCATGTTCGACAATATTGACCAACGCCTCCTCAGAAACAAGCTCGATCTTATTCAGGGTCGACTTGTCGAGGGATAAGTTCGATAGCTCCCCTCGTATCCAGAGGAGCGCGGGACGGATCTGAGCCAAGTCTGCAGGAAAGCGCACCGAAACCTAAGTATAGTAAAAATTTCTCTTTCAATTTCTACCATTCTGAGGAAATAACGTCGATCACTTTTTGCGCAAGACTGCGATAAAGGGGTTTGGTGGCGGCCTCTTGAGCCGATTCGGTCGGCTCGAGCTGGCCTAAAGAAAAGGGCAGGACAGTAACCAGTTGCCCAGAGGAGTCGGTAAAAGTGAGGTCTTGGATCGAGTCCCCATCGACATAGTCATAATCGGCATCGGCAGCGACCCGAAAAGGGCCCAGCACCGGCTCCTCTGCCCCCCCCTCAAACAGAGACACCTCAACGGCGACCGTCTTGCGCGCCTCGGATGCCAGGAGGTTTTTGCGTGTTTTCCCCTTGATGATCTGCTTATCCCGCCGGAATCCCACCGTGTCGCTCTTCGACTCCACAATCGCCACTTCGAGCCGGTAATGGGCATCCTGATTTTGCACTTTTGCCAAGCCAGAGCGGCTCAGCGCCCAAATGAGCTCTTGCGTCAAGGCCCCATCCTCGTCCCCTTCCACGAAGGGGACGGAGACCGTGAAGCGATCTTCTTTGGGAGTCCACTGATAGCCGCAGGAGGAGAGGGCGGGAAGAAAAAAAACTAACCACAGAGGCACGGAGAGGAGGGAGGTAGCACAGAGGATGAATTTTCTTTTTTGCGAGAGCAAAAAAGAAAGAACTCTGCCGCGAAGCGCGGCAAAGTGCAGAAGCGGTCTTCCCTTTTTGCTCTCGCAAAAAGGGAACTCTTCCCTCTGTGCTACCTCTTCTTCCTCTGTGGCTCTGTGGTTAATTTTTTTCAGTCTGCACAATGGGACGGAGCTTAGCTTGAGCCGCTTTAGCAGCTTTTGTGTTGGGGTACTTAGAGATCAGATTTCTGAAATAGATTTGCGCCGCGTCGGTCTTTTTCGTGCGGCCAAAGCGCTCGAAAAAACAGGCCGTCTCGTACAGAGATTCAGCAAAGACTTCCTGCATGCCGGCATAGGCCAGCTCCGCCTCTGCTACACGAGGTTCACGGGGAAACGCAAGCCGGAAACGGCGGATATTGAGGTCGGCCATATCGAGGATATCGGGATCGAGTTTTTGCGCTTTGCACTGCGCCAAGTAGTTGCGGGTCTTTTCCAAATAGGCCTCTGCAGCGAGGTCATGCTTGGGAAAGCGGTGGATCAAGAGATCGAGCGTCTCAACGCTGGGCTTGTAATCCTCTAGCTCAAACTGCAGACGGGACTTAGAGAGGAGCGCCTGTGCTGTGATGTCCGCATGAGGGAGCGCTGCGATCACATCGTTGTAAATCTGGATGGCCTCTTCCTTGGCGGGGAGCCAGGCGGGCATTTTTGGGGAGCCAAATAGGCGGAGTTTGGCGCCATGGGCAAAGCGCTCTGCGATCTCGAACTTGTAGCGGATCGCCTCTTCGAAATAGCGGGGCATCACCGTGCTGGCCAAGTAGCTGGAAAACATCTCATTGGACATTTCGTACTGCTCTAGGTTGAAATACCCTTCCGCTATGGAAAAAGGGGCTTCCTTGGCAAACGGGGTATCGGAGAAGTCATTGACGAGGATCGCCCCATAGTCGACCACCCCCCACCAATCTTGCGCTGCAAAAGCCTCCTGTAGAAAGCCGTTAAACTCCTGGACGGAAGTCCCTTCAAAAGCAAAATCCTCCCCTTCCTCTTGAGCCAGGAGGGGGGTCAGCGCCGCACAGAAAATAGTTAGCCATTTTTTCATAGATATCTAGCGTAGGCTATTGGCCCATTTTGGTCAATTGGTTGACAAATTTCTCTAGCAAGCCCTATGTCAGAGCTAAATGACCAAGAAACGGATCGCATTCATCGGGGGAGGGCTGGCCTCTCTCCACATGGCTTATCTTCTTCGCTCGGAAGAGGTGGATATCACCATCTACGAAGAGAGGGACCGTCTCGGCGGCAAAATACAGACTGTGCAGGGGCCGGATGGGTTTTTACATGAGCTGGGAGCCTGCTACCTCGCTCCAAGCTACCCGAACGTCTATTCCTTATTTGAACAGCTGGGATGCCACGTGGACCCTTACCTACGTCCCGTTCCAGGCCGAGAAATGCATCACAAGAATGAGCTCAAGGAATTCGGAGATTGGGCGCTAGAAGAGAGCAGGCTCCACCTCCCCAAAATCTGTCAATTTCTCCCAGGCCCTATTCTCAAAATTTTCTTTCTGGTCACCCTCCTCTTCAAACTCAAAAAATATCTCCGCGTTCATAAGGAGATACTCGGGTCCTATAAGGATTTCATGCCCCCCCCATAAAGGATTTGCAAAGAAGAGAACAGCTCTCTGTCCCCTTTTTGGACTTTTTAAAACTCCATAAGCTCGAAATGTTGATCCCTATTTTTAGGTTGTTCCAAACAGCCCAGGGGTACGGTTATCTTGAAAGTATTCCTACTTTTTATGGCCTGATCTGGTGCAATCCAAATACGATCCACATGATCAAACAACAAATTTTGGGGAAAGTAACGAGGGGGGGGACCAAAACAAACGCTTACTTGCTCTCGACCTGCTTTGAATCCCTGATTCGACTTCTGTCTGGGCAAATCCGGGCTTCCATCAAACTCTCCTCCAAAGTCACTCGCGTGCAAAGAACGTCGCACGGAGTCCAAGTACGGGTCAATAACCAGGAGGAAAATTATGATTTATTGGTCGTGGCCTGCCCCCCCACCGCCCTACAGGGCATCTTGGATTTCACCCCCGAAGAACACGAACTATTTAGAGACCTAGACGAAGGCTTTCGTTTTGCGAGCTACCTCATTGAGTGTGAGGTGCCTTCTCCTCGAAAAGGGATCATCACCTATCCTTCCGCGCTCCAACCACACAAGTCAACTGTCGTGATGACGCTCAGACACTCCAAACATTTTTTCCCAGAAAACAGCAACCCTTCCAAGTTATTTGTCTCCTATTGTTACGATCTTCCGATTCACTCCTCCACAGCGGCTTGGGAAGAAGCGTGCCTGCACGCGCTGCAGCAAGCGCTCCCCGAAGGACGCTTTGTCATTCACGCCAAGGGCCCCACTACAGGGAATGAGTCACTCTACTTTCCCCACTTCAATGCGAATGGCATTCTGGAGGGCGCTCCTTGGAAACTACTTGAATTGCAAGGGAAAAATCAGACCCTTTTTATTGGGGGATCGTCCATTTTTGAATCAATCAATGCCATCATCGACTACAATGACTTGTTGATCTCCAATGGCACGATTCAAAAGTGGCTCAAGAACCCAGTTTCTTCAACTGGGTCAAAAAGATCTCATCCACTTTAACTCCCCACTGAGAGTCGATGAAGAGGACGCCGAGTCTTCTCCCTTGCGAGGAGAATGTCATCTCTACAGTGGACTTACCGGGATGAGCGCGGAAGAGCTCTTTATAAGCGAGGACTTCGCTCAGGCGCATTTTGTCCGCGTCGACCTGAATTTTTACGTTTTGCACATCTTCTTTCTTCTCCACGGGCGCCTTATCTTGCTTAGCGGTTTTCCACTTGGGCTCCGAGCGCACTTGGGATTTGAGTTTGTCGTACAACTCTTCGCAAGCTTTGATCTTGGCCTCGTCGATGGCGGCTAAATCTTCGAGATACCGAGAAGAGAGCTGCATCCCCTCTCCTTTCCGCTCGAGTTGCAAAATGGCGTAGAGGAGCCGGTTGTCCTGAAGGAGGGCCCCCTTTTCCTCGTAGAGTTCGGGCCAAACGGGGAGCTCGAACCGCTCCACTCCATCGCCGATGGTCAAAATGGCAAATTTCTTCTGGCTCTTGGCGGAGACTTTGACCTGCACCGTCTCGACGACAAAGGCGGCTCGAAAAATAGCTCCATCGGGAAAGAGGGCGACTTCGTGGAGAGGGACGCAAGAGAGCCTGCCGAGGATTTTTTTATAACTATCCATTGGATGGCCAGTGAGATAAAATCCGAGGAGCTCTTTTTCCCGTTGCAATAACTGGAGTTGGGTCGATTTTTGTTTGACAGCGGGAGGATTGACGAAGGGGGTTTCTTCAATCAGAGCAAAGAGGTTCAAGACTCCGAGCGAAGCCTCTTTTTGATCGCGAAAAGCCTCATCGTACATCGCCTCGACGCTCTCTCGCATCGCGTCTCTGCTCCAGAGAGTAAAATCAAAAGCCCCGGCATCGATGAGGAGCTCGATCTGTTTTTTCCCGATCTTGGTCTTATCCATCCTCTGAATAAAGTTGTAGAGGCTCTCAAAAAGCCCTTTGGCGCGCTCTTTTAAAATCTCTTCGACGACCCCTTCGCCGACGCCCTTAATCCCCGCCATCGCGAAGCGTATTCCTGCAGAGGTCGCCCAGAATTCGGCGCCTGCCTGGTTGATATCGGGAGAGAGGACGGGGAGATGGAGCGCTTTGGCCTCGCCGATGAATTTGGCCACTTTCGTCGTGTCATCGCGATCGCAAGTCATGAGGGCTGCCATCCACTCGCCTGGATAATTCGCTTTAAAGTAGGCAGTTGCGTAAGAGAGGTAGGCATAGGCGGCGGCGTGGGATTTGTTAAAGCCGTAGGAGGCGAACTTTTCCACCTTATCAAAAATCAGCCTTGCGGTCTCTGATTCAATCCCTTTTGCGGCGCAGCCGTGGGTAAACTTTTCCCTCTGGCGGGACATCTCCTCTTTGTCTTTTTTCCCCATCGCGCGGCGGAGGACGTCGCCCTCTCCGAGAGTGTAGCCCGCAAGAGCGCTCGCAATCTGCATCACCTGCTCTTGGTACACCATCACGCCATGGGTCTCCGAGAGGATGTCTTTCATCAGCGGATGGTCGATATCGATCGGCTCTCTGCCATGTTTGCGGGCGATGAAGGAGGGGATCATGTCCATCGGACCTGGGCGGTAGAGGGCGCCGACAGCGATGATCTCTTCAAACGTATCGATATGGAGCTGCTTGGCCAAGTCCTGCATGCCGCCCGATTCAAGCTGGAAGACGCCGAGTGTTTTCCCGTGGTTGAGGAGATTGAACGTCGGCTGGTCGTCTAAAGGGAGGTTGGCCCAGTTGATCCGTTTGCCCGTATTGCGAGCCACCGCATCGGCACATTTTTGGATACAGGTGAGCGTTTTGAGTCCCAAAAAGTCGATCTTGAGCATCCCAACGCTCTCGACTGGCTTCATCGCGTATTGGGTCACGACCATCGCAGAGTCTTTCGCGGTGCACACAGGAACGTGATCGGTAATCGGATTGGCTGAGATGATGAGCCCCGCCGCATGAGTGCTCGTATTGCGAATGGAGCCCTCTGCTTTTTTCGCCATCTCGAGGACCCTTCTCGCCTCTTCATCGGTCTCCATGAGGCGTGTCAGCTCAGGATCGATCTGAAAAGCCCGCTCCAACGTCATGGTGGGGTCTTCGGGGACGAGAGCTGCAATCTGGTTCACCTTCGATAGGGGGACATTGAGAACCCTACCCACATCCCGAATCGCCATCTTGGCTTTCATCGTGCCGAACGTGATGATCTGAGCGACTTTTTCCTTGCCGTACTTGGCAACGACGTAATCGATCACCTCTTGGCGCCTGTCCATGCAGATGTCGACGTCGATATCGGGATAGGAGACCCGCTCCGGATTGATGAATCGCTCAAAGAACAAATGGAATCGGAGCGGCTCGATATCAGTAATGCCGGTCAAGTAGGCGATGATAGAACCCGCAGCCGAACCGCGACCTGGCCCCATCGGAATCCCCTTCCTCTTGGCCCAAGCGATGAAGTCGTAGACGATGAGCATATAGTCGGACATCCCCTTCGAAGTGAGGAGCCCAAACTCATAGGTAAACCGGTCTTGCACCACTTGCAGCGGATCTTTGCCAGGATAGACTTTTTGCACGGCCGCGAGATGGGCCGCCGTGTAACGGGTCGGAATGGCTTGGGTACACAAATCGTGAAGAAATTGCCCCGCCGCTTTTTCCCGCTCTTCTTTGGTCCAAGGTTGTCCCTCTAAAGCGGGGGGGACAAAGACCGGATAGTGCTTCGTCTTAAAGTCGATCTCGCAATTGCAAAGGGCCGCCACCCGTTCGGTCTCCTCAATCGCCTCCGGCACATCGGCAAAAAGGGCCTTCATCTGCTCAGGCGATTTGAAATAGAGTTCCCGCGTCGCCATCGCCTCCCTTTTCGGATTGGGCACTTTTGCCTTGGCATTCCCCTGAGAATCTCGCTCCCAAATCTCGCAGGGCTCTCCCGATTGGACGTTGAGAAGCACCTCATGGGCCTCCCAATCCTCTTGCCCGATGTAGTGAATGTCATTGGTCGCAACGAGCTTCACTCCCAATTTGCGCGACAGCTCAATCAACTTCCCATTCACCTTCTCTTGGAAAGAAACCGCGTCGCGCATTTTCTGAGCGAGCCAATTTTCAGAAACCACCTCGTTTTCACTCAAAGGCTGGCGCTGGATCTCAAAATAAAAGTCCGCTCCAAACACACCCCGATACCACTCGATCTCCTCTAAAACGGCCCCTCCCGTCAAAATAGAATGGGCGATCGGCCCCTCCATCCCTCCGGATAAGCAAATAAGCCCCTCGCTGTGAGCTGCGAGCAGTTCCTTATCGATCCGAGGCTGGTAATAAAACCCCTCCAAAAATCCGATAGAAGAGAGCTTGCAGAGGTTGCGGTACCCCTTTAGGTTTTTGGCAAGGAGCACAATGGGGAAACCGTTGGGAACGCCGGGGATCCGTTTTTTCTCCGTCCGCGCACCTGGCGCCACCCAGATCTGGCAGCCCATGATCGGCTTAACCCCCGCCGCCTTGCACGCCTTGTAAAATTCGACAGCGCCGTACAAATTGCCTGTGTCGGTGATCGCCAGAGCGGGAATGCCATAGCGCTTAGCCGTTTCAGCGAGGTCTTCTACCGACGCAGAAGAGTCGAGAATCGAGAACTGAGAGTGAACGTGCAGAGGGATCCAGGTCATGCTAACAGAGCATACCAGAATCGGGAATTTAGTGAGTGAAAGTATACATAATTTTTGCGGGGGTTTTTGATCGTCGGATTCCGGTGCTTCAAGCTGGAGTAAAGGGTCTCTTTGGCTAGGTTGGCCCGCTTTCTCAATCTCGCCTTATTTATACCCAAACAACTTGAAGAGTTGGGAATTTGGCAAGGAGGGTGGCGTTGTTGCATAAATCAAATTTCTGGGTAGGGCCAGAATGGGGCAGCGGGGGCTTCCCCGACTGCCTCTCCTCAAGAGGTTGTTTCGGTATAACCAAGGTCAATGATAAAAATGATGAAATGAGAAAATGATAAAAAAACCTTGCGGCTTCGCCGCATCGCCGCTTTGCGGCGAACCAATATTTTTATCATTTTCTCATTTCATCATTTCCATCGTTTTTCCTGCTGCAAACTAAGTACCGTCCATTCTTCATCTAGGGCATTCGGACACAGACACGAGAGCCCTACCCAGAAAGCGAAGAATTATGCAACAAGGCAAGGAGGGTCCCCAGAATTTTTGTTCGGAGCGAGCGACCCATCCGGGGTCCCCGCCGACGCAGCCAAAAACCAACTCTTCAAGTTGTTTGAGTATATAGCACAATAGAACCCTTTAAAATAGGCAACACCCTACCAACCAGATAGATGCAGCTGTTTATTGAAAAAAAATTATTAATACGGTACGTTATATACTGAAGCAACTTGAAAAGTTATTTCGGTATACACGGGAACTAAAACAACCCTCTAGGGAGGTATAGTGAAGCTCAGAATTGATAGAAATGCAGCAATTAACATTTCTTTTATTTTTTTAAGTATATATTTAGGGATTGTTCTATCCCCTTTTTGTTTTTTTATTTGGTTTGGATTCCAGTTGTTGGATGATTTAACCTATTACGGATTCGGTTGGAGCATTCTCAACCCAGAAATCAGAATTCAAAGAGGCTATCAGTTTGGAAATGTATTTCTTTCGTCCTTAAGTGAAGATGGCAGAGATCTGGGATTCAATTTTTACGATGGAGACTTATCGAAAAACCGCCATCAAGCTCAGATTGATAAATGGGAGTTTATGTTAAAAGAGCTCAATTTATCTCCAGGAGATTCTTTAATAGACATAGGATGTGGTTACGGGGACTGGTTGAATTATGCGCGATCTAAAGGGATTTATGTTGTAGGTGTGAATATAACTTCAGAACAAGCAGCTGCAGCGAAAAAAAAGCATGGAATAGAAGTCATCTGCACCAATTGGAAATCTATTGCCGAAAACTCAAAACTCAGAGAGCAACTCTACGGTCAATTTGACGCTGTTACATTTATGGATACAATTGAACATTATGTCCCTGCAAAAGATAGATCAGACAGGAATGCTCAGAATAAAATATATGCGGACATGTTTGAGTTGGCAGCCAAGCTCATGAAACCAGACTCTCGTTCTCATAGAATTTTTATTTCTTGCTTACACCAAACAGTCAAGCAGGTTAAAGTGAAAGAACAGTTGTTGTCCTATCTTTTAGATAAGTATCATTCCGGCTGTTATCCAACAGGAGATGAAGGAATTACACAAAATGCCACTCCTTTTTTTGCAGAACTAAGAAGGTATGATAAAACAGAAGATTATCGATTAACTTCCGTAATAGACAGAAAGCACTTTGGCGCTGCACAAATTAAATGGAGCTTCAAGAAGGCTTTATCGATACCAGTCCTTCTTTTGCTCGATCCCCATCATATTCACAAATGGATAGATATTTATTGCGACGCTTGGATTCATTGGCATTTTGGTAATTCAGGTTGGCAAGCTAATTATCGAAGCGAACACCATTTGAAAGACAACCGAGTTCAACTTTGGTGGATTGTTTTAGAGCGGACTATGCCCAAACAACCTGAAGAGTTGAAGACCTCATAGACCTAAAGGATGCACAGAATGCAGGGCCGCCCTGCATCCTGCTTATCCTTGACTCGCCGTCTCCGCCTTCTCTGTCGGCCCGTCCGTAGCAGCAACCACTGGGGGTTCCTCTCTGGGACCCGTTTTAACGGACCAGAGGGGGATCATCAATAGCGCTCCAATGACACCGCAAATGAAGAGAGTCAATAAATAGCTATCCCATCCCCAGATTTTGGTAATGGCGCCGAGAGGGCCCCCTGCCGCAGCAGCGCCGAGATAGGCGAAGCAGCCGGCAAAGCCCGTTGCCGTAGCAGCAGCTTTTTTGTGGGAGAGTTCCGCTACAGCAACGCCAATGAGCATCTGTGGCCCAAAGATGAAGAAGCCGAAGCCAAAGAGGAAGGCCGCATCGAGGAGAGGAAAGGGCATTTCAAAGAGCTTGAAGGCGACGAGCAAGATCAGGACGCCGAATGTGAAGAGGACATTGACCGGGTTTCTCTTGCCCTTAAAGAGGACATCGGATGACCATCCGGCCGTCAGACTGCCTAAAAAGCCCCCTATCTCAAACCACACCAAGCAAAAACCGGCCTGCAAGTGGGTGTAGGACTTCACTTCAATGAGGTAAAACATGCTCCAGTCATTGACTGCTGTCCGGATCACGTAGATAAAAAACTGGGCGATGGCGAGAACCCAGATATACTTATTGCAGAGGACGTAGTCCCAGAGGAGTTCTTTGACGGTAAGACTGGTGCGGGTGTCGGTTTTCGAGGCGCCGTTGGGGTAATCATTGCGGTACTTTTCAATGGGGGGAAGGCCTAAAGACTGGGGCGTATCGCGAAGCCGATTCATGAGGAAGAGGCCCGCGAGAATACAAATGCCTCCAGGGACGTAGAGGGCGTAGCGCCACCCAAAGTACTCCGTACGCCCCGCGACGACGATCGGGATCAGAGCCCCCCCACAGTTATGAGAAGTGTTCCAAAAGCTCCACCAGCGCCCCCTTTCAGACTGGGAGTACCAATGGGTCAAGAGTTTTGCGCAGCCAGGCCAGCCCCACCCCTGAAACCACCCGTTCAAGCCCCAGAAAATCGCCAGGACCCAAAAAACAGAAGAGGCACCGAAGAGGATATTGAATAGGCCCGTGAGGAGCAACCCGACCGACATGAAGTAACGGGGGTTCGACTTGTCGCCTAAAATCCCACTCAAGAACTTGCTTGCCCCGTAACTTAAGCTGAGAACGCTGCCCAAGAGGCCAAGCTCGAACTTGCCCAACCCAAGCGCCGTTTGCATAGCGGGCATGGCGAAGGTAAAGCTCTTACGTGTGAAGTAGTAGAAAGCATAGCCCACATACATCGCATAGAAGGTCCGGATGCGCCAGTACTTATAATTTTTTTGAATGAGCTCCGGATCTTGGATCTCTGCAATGTTCGGGGCGGGTCGGAAAAAGTCAAGAACGCTCACGCGCACTCCTCGGGAATAAATTGAAGGCCAAAACAACAAAAGGGTAAAGACCTCCCCCCCCTTCTGTCAATCCTTATTTCCCACCCGAACAAATTTCTTGACGCAGTAAATTTTTTTCTTCATAGTGTCTGGAACTCTTTGGTGGGGGAACTATGTGTTATCGCCTAGTGTTGATGCTCCTTTGTTCATTGTCTCTTTTTGCTGACTGGGACTATGAGGATGAGGAAGATGAGGGCTACTCTTGTGCGACCCCAAAACCCGTGAGTTATGGCGGGATGACTATTCTTTGCCATTGGGGGTGTGGCGATGGGGAGATAGATGGTCGCATCGACGATATTGAATACATCTTCAGAGAGACAGTACGGAGTACAGTACGCAACGCACCTTTCTTTTACCCTCGAAGCCAAGCAGGGCAAGCACCTCCTCGGCCACCGCCATTATTTAGAAAAACTCAAGAAGCAAGAATATCCCAGTATCCTCACACATCCCAATCCTCAGAAATTGGTCAACCAGTTTGCAGGAACGGGATTCACGGAAGGAACAAGCGCTCCTGGAGTTGCCGGCTACAAAGAAGTGATCGATTTTGGAGAAATAATAGGATATGCAGTGGATCTCACGACTAAGAAAAAAACACTCACAACCTGGGGAAAGATCCATTATGCTAAAGACGGAGTTCACATAGTACCTACAGCACCAAAGAGTTGATCAATGGACCCTTCCATATATTACCTGCTATGGAGCATTCAAAATGCCCTGCTCAATGCGGTGACGCCGGAACTACGCGCCGTCATTGTGGATACGGACGATAAAAATAAAAAAGCACTCATCTATTTTTTCTATGACGGGGAAATCACGGAGCGCGTAAGAGAAATTGCAAACCTCGCTAGGACGGAAACAGATAGTTACCCAAATCATTTCAATGAGGAATATATTCTTCGAGTGGATGCCCCAAAACAGATTCCCCTTTGGGGAAAATTTGCATATTTAAGAAAAGAACCGAACTTGCCAAATTATCCCAAAGAAAACAGGGCCTTTCTTTTGAAGACTCCAGAGACGCTCCATAGCTCTGTATTACTTCTTGATATGCAAGAAGCGCTACTCGGAAAGGTGTCCCCTTCTTTGCGCATCGTTACAGTAGACTCAGATCCTAAAAAGAAGTATTTAGAGCTGCGGTTTGTCTATGATGGGGCGATTTCAGATGAAGACTTTTCATTAGCAACAGTCGCCATTCAGGAAGCGAGCGCCCCTTTTGTCGGCTACGAGGTCCGTTCAAATATAGAACGAATCGATTTTCCTAAATCGATT
Source organism: uncultured bacterium (assembly GCA_964355615.1). Lineage (GTDB taxonomy): Bacteria > Chlamydiota > Chlamydiia > Chlamydiales > SM23-39 > CAIVVG01. The sequence continues at coordinate 8,747 of CAYHED010000001.1, read as the reverse complement.
TCGGCGAAAGGCCGTCGGGCCGCCTACCTCAGAAGAGAGTATGAATACACCTAACCTTGGAACCTGTCTTTAGCAAATTGCTCTTCATTCCGTCAATTTGAGTCTCAAATTGACCGAATGGGCGTCATTTTGCGCCATTTCTCTTATCCCAAACTCGGCTGAAAAGGCCGAGTTTGCGTTCAGCCAGACCGGCCATCCCGTTTGCCCAACCCGAAGAACTTACTTAACTGCTCATCGGCTTCCTTGTACCCTCTTTCCAGGATCTCATCTTTCTTAGCGAAATCGAGCAACCCAAACTCATCCAACTTGGGCCTAATGAGCAAATCACATCTCTTGCCGTTCCTGACTGTTTTTTCCATAGAGGTGGCCATCATCGTTCGATCCATGGTTTCCACGATATCAATATAGGCATCGCCCTTTATTTTCATTTGTAAGGCCTTCCAAAACTTAATGGTCGGGGGGAAGTCGTATGCTTTTACATCCAGAGAGGATCTGGTAATATCGATTCCAATAACGAACCCTCGGTTTTCCAACTTAGCATGCATCACATCTACAGGAAAATTATTGAGCACACCCCCATCTACATGGAGCTGGTTATTATAGGTAAGCGGAGGCACAAGCATGGGGGCTGAGCCAGTGGCCCTTAGCGCCTGCCATAAAAATCCTCTATCCCAAATGTGTTCACTCATAGTGGATAGATTGGTTGACATGGCAAAGTAAGGCACACTGAAGTCAGAAATCATAACATCTCCACAAATTCCCTGAGTCCACTCCGTCGGGGCTGCTCCGCTAAAAATCGAAACGAGCGGCCAAGTTAACTCATGTAATTTAACTGGATTGCCCATGGTCTTTCCAAGCCCCATAAATTGCTCATAATTCTCAGACAGAGCGTACATACAGCCCACTACAGCACCTATGCTCGAGCCCCCGATATAATCTATGGCAATATTGTGATCGAGCAAAGCTTTGATTGCACCAGCGGCAGCCCAACCTCTCGCGCCTCCGCCTCCGATGACGACTCCAATAGCATTCCCACTCAGCAATCTCAGGAAGCGCTGAACCGTTTTCGGCGACTGAACTGCAACGTGATACCATTTCGAGAAATTTGCTAACCCGAAGTATTTTTGCGTGTTGAGATAGAAAGGTTTATCTGCAGTCTGCAAAAGCATTAACTCCCTTTCCATATGTGCTGTGGGTCTTTCAACACACTCATCCCATATTTTCTTTAAGGAATCATAGTTATCATGCTCCGCATTGATAGCGAAAACTACTTTATCAGAGAGCTGTAAGACCTCGCTGTTTTTATGTAATTCAGCATAATCCATACCGTAAATAATCGTACGACCACTATGAATTAAATGGCGATCCGCTTTCAGGCTGCTATAATCAATGAAACTGATATTCATCGTTTCATTGCTGTTACCGGCCAAGTCGGACATCAGTTTTTGTATATCCATTTGCTGACCTACCGAGACAATCGCTATCAGTTGAGATTGGCTCGTTTTCCCCTCACGAAGAATCTCCATATTGGATTGGGATCTTCTCGCGATTAACTGAGAGACTTCCCACAAAATTTTCGGATTTTTGTAGCATAGCGATTGGAAATCCTCATGACTCAGGCGCAAAACGATGGATGGGTGGATCGCTTTTACCGACGCGCTTCTGGGCGCATTTGAGAATATATTTAATTCGCCGACGACCTCTCCTGGCCTTATAAATCCTATCACCTTCTCTACACTTTTGTGTTGTGTCGCCGCCGCCAATTTCCCTTTGATGAGTACATACAATGAGTCTCCTTGGTCGCGCTCTTTAAATAAATACTCATTTTCAGACAAATCCACTCTTTGTAATTTGCCAAAAACTTGTAACAGATCATTGTCGTTAAGACCCGAAAAAAAGAAACAATCGCGCAATGCCTCAACAGAAATATCCATATCAATCCATTTTATACGAGCGGTCAGGTAAATGAAAGTCCAGGGGAAGGGAAGGGTGGACGGCAAAGTACTGCTTCAAAATCCACTTGTAATAGGACCATTTAGACAACTCATTGCTTTTAAAATACGGACTCGCAAGCGCATGTGATTTATGAAACAAGGTGTCAGATGAATCAAAAAGCACAGGATGAAGGAAAAAGGAATGATCAAAAGTAATAGCGTATTTTTCTAAGTAGTCCTGGCTAGGATGGAGTTCTATGTATTTTGCTATCCAATTTCCTTGAATCAGCCCATTAATAGTCCCTAAAGCAAAACTTTGGTACGCAGTGAAGATCAAATTTGGCAGCTGGGGAATTACTTTACTATTATAAACCTGCTTGACCTCGCTAGTGCAGAAGCGTTGTCCATCCACTTGAAATTCGACATCTGCATCCGGATTCTTCGCCCCAGACCCTGTACAGCAAATAATCACATCGCTCTCAATGAACTTACCGCTTTTCAGACAGATCCCTTTCTCTTGTAGCAACGAAATATCTCCTAAAACACCAAATTCAGAATAGAGTCTTTTTAAATCACGCATTTGGTTTTCATCAATATACCCAAGATGAAACTTTCTAAAATCAAAATGTTTCTCTCCATAAGTATGAATGAGATTAAAAAACCTAAAAAAACACATCACTATAGAAGGAACGGGAATGATTTGAGCTGCAAAAAAACTGAGCGTCACCCCCATCTTATACCAAAGATTTGGGAATCTGCCCGATTTTTTATCCTTCAAGAATTGACGTAGTGGGTCCAAGCGTATAAACCAATAAGGCGCTCTTGAAAGCCAAGAAAATTGATAGCCATATTTGTGTAAAGACAGCGCAAAATCAGTCGCAGTTTTGCTCGCGCCAAGGATTGTAATTTTTTTATTTTGTCGAACATAGGAGCTCAATTGGGCCGAGGAAACATCAAAAGAATGAACAATTTCCCCGGAGAACTGATCAGCCCCGGAGAGTTTAGGAATGTTACGGCAGCTATACCCATTTGTGTAGACGATGTAATCATACTCTCGTTCAATTACTTGACCATCCCCCTTCTGGATATAGATCTTGCTTTTATTGCGCTTCGAATCATAGTTTATTTTTAATACACGAGAGTTAAAAATCATATGTTCATATAGTTTCTTTGCCTTGCAATAATTCTGCAGGTAAAGAAAAATCACCTCAGAAGGAATTCGCTCAGTAATGTCAATGTGATCAGGCAAAGAATAATCAAAATAAGCCACCTGTCTTGCTAAGTCATGCAGCCGTAAGTCCGCGTAACAATTACTCGGATGCCACGTTCCTCCGACATCGTCATTCTTTTCATATAAATCGACTTGGTGCCCCTTTTCTAATAAAGTCCGCAGAACTCCTATTCCACACCAACCTGCACCTATAACCGCAACTTTAGCTGACATTATAATTGTCCTTTACTCTCATATTCGTCCCGCAATCGATAGATCTCTTTCACTCGGGGATTCACTATCCTATACCAAAGACCAGGAATGAGGCAGAGAAGAAACGTCATCGACAATCCAAAAGGATAAAGAGGCCCTTTTGAAACAGCTTTTAGGTGAGGATAACGACATAGCTGAAAGAGATGGTGATGTGCATGGTGCGTTGCGTTGAATGCTTGCTTACTAGAGATAAAATGGTTGAATGCCCAAACATTCATGAACGTGAATTCTTCGTACGTCCCATCTGCTTTTAAACGGCGCGTGAGTCCGTAATGCTGATTATAAGCACTTGCTATAAATATGAACATTGATAGGGCGGCTTGCGCTAAAAAAAACAGAACGCCATTATACCCAAAAAAAACATAAATAATTGCAATAATTATTGCTGACACAGACAACCATTTTAACAAAGGGTTTTTTAAAATATTGAAAAATGGCACTCCCGACAGACTACAAAGCTCTTTTTGCTTCTCCCATGCATACACATAGTTATGAATAATTGCATGATAAACATATGAATAAACAGATTGATTGATTCTTGCATGAGATAAATCATCCGGCGTACAAGAAATATCGGGATGATGGTGATAGAATAGATGTTCATATTCATGTACACTCCAAAACTCCAGGCTCCCAAAAAATCTAGCGATATTTTTTTCAATCAAACTCTCTTTATGGAAATATTCATGACATACTGTCAGCACTACTGAACCCTCAAAGCCAAACGGAAGTAGATAAAAAATCCAAGGACTCAAAGGATATTCATAGCTCGCAATATACATTCCTAAAATCAAAGCAATGAGGTGTAATATTAGGAAACTCCCAGAGAGGAGTTGATAAATCCATGAAGATAGCCTCCCATCATTTTCAGGAGTTGCAATGACTTCATCATAACAATACAGCTTATCACGAGGAACGAGACAATCAAGAACAATAGAAAACAGAAAAGCAAACGAAATAATATACAGAAATAATGCGGGACGATTTGTGACAAATGCCATTATAATGAAAATCGGAACAAGAGACGGAATCAAAAAACCGTATTTGCCATTTCCCATATCTTTTAAATTTCAATTGTTCTGCTGACCGGACTTCCGGCGTGTATAAACTCTTCTACCCTGATCCTATCTGTAGATATCTGACATTTTTTTAAATAATTAACAACAAATTGCTCAAAGTCCTTAGGACCACAGATATAAAACTTACACCCTTTCAACTGTCCGCAGACATGATCTATAGCATCCTCACTCAGTCGATGATTGTCTGCTGTGGCTCTCAGTTGGATGGTAATATTTTTCTGCGCTGCTGTCATCGATTTCCATTCCTCCGTGAGAATGAAATCCTTATCCGTTTTACAAGAATAGTCAATATGCAAACGGGATTCCTTGGAATGGGCTACCAAATATCTGGCAAATGCCAGAGCAGGAGTCACTCCAATCCCTCCCACAAAACAAACCATCGGAACATCTGGCTCTGGTGTTAAAACAAAATCTCCTCGTGGCTGGGAAATGCGAATCAGCGAACTTTCATTTGCCTGATCAAAAAGCCAATTTGAAAAAGCTCCCTGAGACTCCCTCTTCACAGTAATTTCGATAAAATGATCTCGATCTGGCACTGAAGTCAGTGTATAGCTCCTACTCACAAATTGACCACTGATCATCGCTTGAATAACAATATGCTGCCCGGGCTGATATCTATACTGCGCAAGGTCGGTTGGGAGGAACCTAAAAGAACAAATATTTGAAGTGAGGGGTACTTTTTCAATGAATCGAACAGCAGTCCAAGCTTGCATTCCCAAAAGCTCGACAATTCTAGGCTGACAAGTGCCGCATACACTTCCGGCCCCGGTTTTCTTTATCATGTCACTTAGATTATTCACACCTTGAGACATCGCATCATAGATGGTTCCTTTAGATACCTTCATACAGAAACAGATGGTTTCGTTTCTTTGTTCCGAAGGAAGAATCTTGAATTTCGAGAGATTTAACTTGCCCGTTTTTTTGAAGGACTCAATCTGTTCGTCACTGATCTTTTTTTGTTGCAAAATCAAGCCACAAACTTCACCTAGCTCATCCCACTCGCCAAAACAGGAAACCCCAAGGATTTTATACCCGAGAATCATCAATCTTCGTCGAATATCCGCGCCACGAGCAAAATGTACAGTTTCAGCAGCGCCTAATTCATTATGCGACATGGCGAAAATGGGCATTCCAATCACTTTTGATGTTGTAACAAGGCGATTGTCCCCTAAATGATAATTGGCATTAATGGATTTTAAATTAAGAAACTTACTGTGATACAACCTAACTGTTCCTTGATTCAAAAGAGGATAAACGTCTTTAAGCTCACGAACAAACCGTTGTAACTCGGAAGATTCTTTATAAAGCTTGCGAAATGCATCTCCTTTAAAGGAGAGCAATCGGAGACTTCCCCTTGCTCTCGCTGTGCCTGCACGTGGAATTTGCTCCAAAACTCCCAACTCTCCAAATAATTCTCCCGCGCCTAGCTCTGTCCTATGTGCCGAAGCATCTTGTCCCGGGAACTCGATCACCACCTCTCCTGAAAGGATAAAATAGGATCGATCAGCAATCTCTCGAGCTTTAAAAATAACTTGGCCGTCTGAATAGTTTAGCACTTCTCCTAAGTCGTTTTTTAAAAGGCCAAAGGCCTCTAGATTTTTATCAAGATTCTCTAAAAGTTCCCGCTCCCCGATTTTTTTTAATATCTCCGCAACATTGGCATTTAAAATTTTTTGGTACACGGAATGAGAGATGGCGTAAAGGGTTGTTTTAGTGAGAGTTTTTGCACTGGCATTTCTTTTTTCTGGGAGACTCCCTAAAAGAGCTTGTTCTCCAAAAAAATCTCCAGCTTCAAGGCGGGCGAGAACAATTTCGGCGTTTCCTTCCGGAGGGAAAAAACATATACTAACGACCCCACTTTTAATGAGATAAAAGTTATCCCCTTCCGCATTTTGTTTAAAAATGACCTCGCCACTTTCGTAATAAATCGGTTGAATAGATTTGGTGACTAATATTTTTTGTTCACTGGTCAATTTATCAAATAGATAGACATTTCCAAGTAGCCGCTGAATAGATGCGTCTTGGCTGCCAAATCGTATGGACAATTTCACCAGCCAGGATTTTATTTTTTGGATGAGGTTCTGTTGTTTTGAGCAAACTACTTCCATTGATCTTCTTATGCCTGTAAAATAGAAAAAAGATAAATAAAAAATGCGCTGTCTCTTAAGATGCGGTTATGGAATCGTACACCCCCCCTGTTGGCCCGAGAGACCCCTATGACCGATACCGGGTCGAAGAACTCCAGCAAGACCGGAGAGGGTCTTTTGGGGGAGGGCCCGAAGACCCCGACAAGCAAAAGCCCAGCCTTTTGCTCTACGTTTTGTTTCTCTTGCGGAAATTATTTCAGCTGTTCGAGATCCCGTTGCAGAGAAAAATCCCCTCAAGCAGCCGCATTCACCTGTTGCTGCTGAGGGGTGAGTTGGAGACCCTTAAGAAGGAAAATAAGAGCCAAGACACCCTGTTTCTGCACCGGATGGCCGATATCTGGCGCAAACTGCTCGACGATCAACAGAATGCCCCTGCCTTGAGCCCTTTTTTAGGGAAGATCCAATCCTATCCGGAGGGGCAGCAACATACCCTCGGCTACTACTTGAGCGAGTATGTGGGAGAAAAGTGGCTCCCCTTCCCCTTCATGGAGCTAGTGTCGAAACTGCACTTCGAGCACACCCACAATCCCATCAACAGTACCCTCTATCACTGGATACTCCAGATTGACTCTCTGCTCCCCCTTTTGGTATAGTCCTTTGGTTATATGGACTTGAATGCCCCTAAAGGAACTTTTGACGTCTTGCCCTACGGCACGGACGAAACCTGGCGCCTCTCTTCGCTTTGGCAGTATGTCGAAGCCGTGGCCCGCCAGATCGCCGTCGATTACGGCTACGGTGAAATCCGGACGCCCATCTACGAAAGGGCTGAGCTCTTTAACCGCGGGGTGGGAGAAACCTCCGACATCGTGACCAAGGAGATGTTCACTTTCACCGACAAAGGAGACCGGCCGATGTGCCTGAGACCGGAAGGAACCTCCTCTGTGATGCGTTCCTTTTTGGAACACAAACTCGGTTCTGCTCGCTCCACTCATAAGTTTTTCTATATCGGGCCAATGTTTCGCTATGAGCGCCCTCAGTCGGGACGGTACCGACAGCACCACCAGTTTGGGATCGAGGCCATTGGCGTCGCGGGGCCCGAGCAAGATGCCGAGGTGATCGACCTCCTCTACACCTTTTACCAGCGGCTGGGCATTAGAGATTTGACAGTGCACCTCAATACGGTGGGCGATCCCGCTTCCCGTTTGGCTTTTCGAACGGCGCTGATGGACTTTTTACGTCCCCAGTTTGCGGAGCTGTCGGCCGATAGTCAGGTCCGTTTTGAGAAAAATCCGCTGAGGATCCTCGACTCAAAAGACCCCAAAGACAAACAGCTTCTGAAAGGGGCTCCCTCCATTTTGGACTATTTGACTCCTGAAGCGAAAGAGCACTTTGACCAGGTGCGCGCGCTGCTCGAAAAGATCGGGATCCCTTACGTGGTCGATGACCGGCTTGTTAGAGGCTTGGACTACTACAACAAGACGGTCTTTGAGGTGGTTGGGGGCCACCTCGGCGCTCAAAACACCATTGGCGGAGGGGGCCGTTTTGATGGACTCATTTCCACTTTCGGAGGCCCCGACCTTCCCGCTGCGGGGTGGGCCACTGGGTTGGAGCGAGTGATTCACGTACTCCTCGCACAAGGGCTCCCCTGGACACCAGCGATCACTCCCTTTGTCTATTTCGTCCCCCTCGGAGACGAAGCGAGAGAGCAGTGCTTTTTGCTCGCCACCGCTTGTCGGCATGCAAAAATTCCCTGCGACATCGAACTCCAAGCGAAGAAAATGCAAACAGCCCTCCAAAATGCGACGAAAATCGGCGCTACCTACTGCGTCATCCTCGGCACCGAAGAGCTCTCCCAACAAAAGGGTCAGCTCAAAAACCTCCAGACGAGAGAGCAAAAAGAGGTGCCCTTCGATCAACTGGTTTTCACACTGAAGGATCTCTATGTTTAAATACCTTTGTATCTTAAGCGCAGTCGCCTGTTTTGCAGAAGAGCCCGATGTGGCAAAAGTCTCTGAGGCGATGGGACACCTCATTGGTAAAAACCTCCAATCCATTGGCGTAGGTGTAGACCTCGACGCCGTGATCCAAGGGATCAAAGATGCAGCTCAGGGGAAAAAACCTCCCCTCAATGAAGAAGAGTGCGTCCAGGCTTTAGGAGTTCTCC